>JAPLEO010000095.1 GCA_026391125.1 Bacteroidota bacterium | reverse complement strand
CAACATAGAACAAGCACTCCTAAGAACTCAGACATGGGTGACGCTAAGTCGCGTCGAAAATTCATTTTATTCCGAATATGATTGAGTGTATCGTTCGTCTGAAAGAATTTGCTTCTCAATATTTTCTCTGCATTAAAAGCTTTGATGACTCTCAGTCCACCGAGTGTTTCATCTAAGATCGACATAAGTGTTCCCAAATGTTCTGCAGAAGCAGTTGACTGCTTTTTTAAAGATCTGCTAACCCTACCAATGATAAAACCTGCGATTGGCAACAAGACCAGCAATACTAATGAAAGTGCAGGGCTCATAAAAACCATGATGGTTAAAATGATGAGGATCTGCATTGGGTTTCGAAGAAGGCCTTCAAGAGTGCTCATTACACTCCATTCAATTTCGTTCGCATCATTACTCATCCGGCTAATCATATCGCCCTTGCGTTGTTCTGTAAAAAAACCAATTGGCAATTCTAGGATCTTGGCGTAAAGGTCTGCACGTAATTTGGTCATCACATAATTACGCATGGGAGCTAGTACCCTATAAGAAAGATAGATGAACAGGTTCTTGAAAAATATGGAAACGATAATGAGTATACAAATGGCTGCTAAGGCATAAACCTTTCCATTAAGGTTGATTAGCTGACTCAGCTCATAATTTAGTGTGTCAAGTAAACTTTTGGAAGATAATTCAAGCTTGGGTTTTGTAAGGATCTGTTTATCTAATCCGAACAACATTTGCAAGAAGGGGCCCAATAAACCCAATGATACCAAAGAAAAAGCAAGGGAAGATATATTGAAGACCACATACAAAACAATGTTCTGTTTTCGGTCCTTTAAGTAGAAAAGTATTCTTGAAAATCGCTTCATAAATAGGAAAAACTGTTAATCCACGGCAAAGTAACTAATTTTACCGCCAAACAAATGTTAGAAAATGGAGGAAGGAAAGCGCCAACGGCAGGTGGCAAGTGCCCTGCAGGAAGAAATGAACGATATTTTTAGGAGACTAAATCTGAATATGATTGACGGTGGGATGGTATCTATCTCATCTATTAAAGTAACTCCCGACCTTTTAGAGGCTAGGATCTATATCAGTCTTTTTCAAGTGAAAGACCAGAAAGCTGTGATGAAAACCATCGAAAAAAGGGCTTGGGAGATCAAAAAAGAGTTAGCAGATCGGGTTAAGCACTCTTTACGCAGGATACCGGTTTTACACTTTTATCTCGACGATACTTTGGATTATGTCTTCAAAATGGAAGAAGTATTCAAGAAATTGAAGGAAGAAAAGAAAAGCCCTGATAGTGAAACACCTAGCAGCGAAACAGCATAACGCGTATGAATTTTTTATTCGCCTGGCGCTACTTCAAATCTAAAAAGTCTACCAATGCCATCAACCTGATTGCATGGATCAGCGTTACTGCCATTGCGGTGGGTAGTGCTGCACTCATTATTGTATTGAGTGTGTTCAATGGTTTTGAAAGTCTGGTGAAGGGATTGTACTCCGATTTTTATGCCGATGTTCGAGTTGCGCCTGCTACAGGCAAGACCTTTCATTTATCTGCGGAGCAGTTAAAAAAAGTTCATACCATAACAGGTGTTCTAGGTTTAAGCGCAGTGGTAGAAGAGAAAGCAGTATTGATGAATGGTGATTGTTCTTCCATTGTATATATCCGCGGTGTGGATGATCAGTTTACCAATGTCAGCAAAATCTCGAACCATATTCGTAGGGGAAAATTTGAATTAGGTACAGCAGATGTTCCAAAGATCGTGGTAGGTGCTGGTATTGAAAATGCTGCTTGTGTTGATGTGGAGCGCCCCGCAGCACCACTTACTTTATACATGCCTAATAGATCTGCAAGTAGTTTTGTTTCAAGCGATGCCCTCAATGCATTTAATGTTCAAGCGGTGGGCACATTTATGGTACAACAAGATTTTGACAATAAATATGTGTTTAGCAATATTGGATTCTTACGATTCATGATGAATTTAAAAGACGACGAATATTCTACCCTAGACATAAAAACTATTTACGAATCTGATCAAGTAAAAAAAGAACTACAGAAATTATTGGGCAGTGGTTTTCTGGTTCAAACTCGTTACGAACAAAACCAAAGTTTGTATACTGTGATGCAAATTGAGAAATGGGTCATCTACGGAATTCTTTCACTGATCTTAGTAGTTGCGGCATTTAATATGATCGGAGCATTAACTATGTTGGTGCTTGAAAAACAAAAAGACATTGCAGTGATGCAAGCCATGGGTGCCAATACGAATCGCATCAAAGGGATCTTTTTAACGGAAGGCTTGCTGCTAGCAGGTTTGGGCGGAGTTTCAGGAATGTTGATCGCCGCATTCATTTGTTGGATCCAACTAAAATTTGAATTAATCAAACTAGGAGGCAATACTTTTATTATCGATTATTATCCAGTTAAAATGGTGATCGGAGATTTTCTTTTAGTAGGAGGTACCGTATTCATCATCGCAATCCTCGCAGCATATATTCCATCTCGTAAAGCAAGCCTGCAGGAGTTTTCATTGAAGTCTTAGTGATTCCTATTTTATTTACTTATATTGTATAGGTAAAAAATAAACATACTATTATGCCAGCAACTTTTTTTATAGTAAGCTTTATTTCATCGTTCATTTGTATGGTGATAGTTCTAAAAAGAATACACAATTTTGAAAAGGCTCATATTATTGAGAAATCAAGAAGGTCTTTCTTAGTATGTATGGCTGTCTTATGTCCATTTGTAGGAATATTAGTTACTCGAAATCTTAGATAATAAATTAATTATAAAGCAAAAAAGAGTCGCCCCAATCATTAGATCGTGGCGACTCTTTCGTTAGAAGCGTATTTTCAATTGGAATAAGTTAACCCCGGCTTTCAAGCTGGGGAGTTTCTGCTAGGAAGTTTAGTAATCTCCCAAAGTCTCAGGTAATTGCGCTAATGCTTTTGCTAATTGTTCATCACTAGGTGCAATACCATGCCACTCGTGACTGCCTTGCATGAAGTCAACACCCTTACCCATTTCTGTTTTCATCAAGATACAGATAGGTTTTCCTTGGCCGGTCATTGATTTTGCTTTATCCAAGCCTGCAACTAATTCAGCCATATTGTTACCATCGAATTCCAAAACCAACCAATTGAAAGATTCGAATTTGGCTTTCAAATTTTCTATTGATAATACTTTGCTGGTTGGTCCGTCGATCTGCTGTCCGTTATAATCAACCGTAGCAATCAGATTGTCCACTTTATTATGCGGCGCAAACATGATGGCTTCCCAGTTTTGTCCTTCTTGTAATTCTCCATCACCCATCAATGCAAATACCAAATGAGGGTCTCCATTGATCTTTTTAGCAAGTGCAGCGCCAATGGCATTGCTCAAACCCTGACCTAAAGAGCCACTCGCAATTCTTACACCTGGTAAATGTTCGTGGGTGGTAGGGTGACCTTGTAAACGAGAGTTTAATTTTCTGAAAGTGGCCAATTCTTTCACATCAAAATAACCAGCATGTGCCAAAGCCGAATAGAAAACTGCTGATAAATGGCCATTAGATAAGAAGAATACATCTTCCCCAATGCCATCCATCTTAAAATCTACATGGTGGTGCATGGTATGAAAATAAAGGCTTGCAAAATAATCTGCACAACCGAGTGCTGCACCTGGGTGACCGCTTTGAACCGCATGAACCATGCGCAAACTGTCTCTCCTTAATTGTGATGCAACTCTTTCTAAATCTTGTATACTGGCCATAAAAATGCTTTTCAGGTGGCGAAGATAAAAGCTAAAACCTAAACTCACGAAAAAACCGATTAACGAGTTCGATTTTTACACTTTCCGCTGTTGAAAACCATTGTGCAGATTGTAAATAGGCATATTTGCAAGGATTTACTAGTTTTGCCCCACATAAATTGAATTAAATGTCAGAAGAATTAGACTTGATAATCGAAGATTCAGAAGAATCTATGAAGAAGGCGATCAGCCATTTGGAAGTGGAATTGACAAGAATTAGGGCTGGAAAAGCAACTCCAGCATTGGTTGATGGGATCAATGTGGATTATTACGGCGCTGCAACACCAATCAGTAATGTAGCCAATATTACAGTTTTAGATGCCCGTACAGTAAGCATACAACCATGGGAAAAGAATATGCTGGCTCCAATTGAAAAAGCCATCATGCAGGCAAATATTGGCATCACTCCGCAAAGTGATGGTGTACAGATCAGATTATTCTTGCCGCCTTTAACTGAGGAGCGTAGAAGAGAACTGTTCAAAAAAGCAAGTGGTGAAGGGGAGCAAGCAAAAATTGCGATCCGTAATATTCGCAGAGATGGCATCGAGCAAGTCAAAAAATTGCAGAAAGATGGATTGAGTGAAGACTTGGCAAAAGATTCAGAAAAAACTATTCAGGATCTAACAGATAAACATATTGCCCTAGTTGAAAAACACTTGGCGGCAAAAGAAAAAGATATGATGTCGATGTAATTTTCGATTCATTAAATCATCTAAGGTTCCATTCTAAAAGGATGGGACCTTATTTTTTATTAGCCAACCATACCCCTAATAAAATAATACCCATGCAGCAGTATTGTAAAAAATTGATGCTTTCACCTCCAAGGACTCCCCAAAAAACTGCCACAAAAGGAATACCATAAGTAACAGTTGATGCAAATAATCCGCCAGCACTCTTTACCAATTTATAATACAAAACAGTAGCAATAGCCGTACCCCCAAACCCAAGCAGGAAGGCTGATCCAGAAGATTTTAAAATAGGCTTACTGAAAAGATCCATCGAAAAATATCCGGTAAAATAAAGAATTACTAAGCAGGGGATAATCAAAAAAGTAAAGGCCACAGCCGCAATGTTCATAGAACCAGTATCGTGCAAATGCTTACCCACCATATTTACATTGATACCATATAAAAGTGTTGCGATCAATACAAGAAATGCATAACTGATATTCTCAAGACTAATATTTTTTTGCGCAAGAAAAAGCAAACAGAGCCCTACAAATCCTACCAATACACCAATGATTTTTTGCCGACTTGCATTGAGTTGAAAAAATACTAGTCCAACAGAAATGGTAAACAAAGGGGTAAGTGCATTTAGGATTCCAGCAAGTGAACTATCAATTTTAGTTTCAGCAATACAAAAAAGATAAGCCGGGAAAAAGCTTCCGATTAATCCAGAGATAATCACATATCCCAGTTTCTCTTTGGGGATTTTTTTGAAGCCTTCCAGTGCAAAGGGGATCAATACAATGCCAGCACTGAGCATTCTGAGGGTTGCAACCTGATAAGGGCTCAACGACTCCAGACCCACTTTCATTAAAATGAATGAGCTCCCCCAGATAATGGAAAGTATGGTAAACAATCCCCAGTTTATTAATTTATCTCTCAATGCTACAATTTGCTGCAAAGTTGCTGTTTTCCTCAATACAAAAGATGCATCTAAACTTGTAAAGAAAAAATGATAAATAAGCAATAGCTATTGATTTTATTTTTACTTTCATCGTCTAACTAAAAACAGCTTTTATGAGTTTTATTAAGGAATTCAAAGAATTTGCAGTTCGTGGTAACTTAGTTGATACTGCGGTAGCATTTGTGATGGGTGCTTCTTTTGGCAAGATTGTTTCTTCATTTGTAGATGGGATTGTAATGCCAATGGTTGGGATGCTAACTGGAGGAGTAGATTTCAACGATAAGAAATGGGTTCTAAAGGATGCTATACCTGAAGTAAAAGACGCAGCCGGAAAAGTAGTAGAGAAAGCAATTTTAGAAGTTTCCGTTAAGTATGGTACGTTCCTAACGAATTTGATCGACTTTATCATTGTGGCATTTGCAGTTTTTATGGTCATCAAAGCCATCAATAAAATGAAGAAGCAAGAAGAAGCTCCGGCACCTGCAGGCCCTTCTAGCACTGATCAATTGTTGATGGAAATCAGGGATTCATTAAAAAAATAGTAAATATCAAATAGTCAAGTGCCAGTCAGTCTGAGTAAAGGCCGACTGGCACTTTGGTGGATAACTATTCCCTAATCGGCTTCGTTTTTGGGATTGATTCAGTTTCTTTGCAACTAAAGTATTTCTCTTGGCAACTAGTAGTAATTATCAGATCAAATTAGACCAATTTGAGGGGCCCTTCGACCTACTCTTGTTTTTTATTGAACGAGATGAGTTGGACATTTACAATATTCCCATCACCAAAATCATCAACGATTTCCTCGATTTTATCCATAAGGGAGAAAAATTGAATATTGAGTTGAGTAGTGAATTCATTTTATTCGTTTCCACACTGATGCGGATCAAGGCAAGATTATTATTACCTCGCAAAGAAATCGATGCACAAGGAAATGAAATTGATCCTAGACAGGAATTGATTGAAAAGATCCTTGAATACAAACGTTTCAAAGAAGCCGCAGTTCAAATGGCCGAAATGGAAGCCGTACGTATGTTGATGGTGAAAAGAGGAAACCTGCAACGTGAGATTTCACAAATAGGGGAAGAATCATCTGAAGGAACAGAAATTCAGAATATCACTTTATTCAAGCTCATGAAGGCTTTTGAAAAAGTGATGTTGCGAGTACAAGAACGTCAGAACAAACCGGTACACACTGTTGTTCGATACAATCACACCATGGAAGGCTGTAGAGATTATATGTTGGGCTTTGTGATGAAAGAAAAAACGGTGGCCTTCGAAAAAATATTTGAACCTGCAGAAGACCGTATTCACGCAATCTTTTTATTCCTATCCATTCTAGAACTAACACAACAAAAATTCATGAAAATGATGATTGGAGAAGGACGCAATAATTTTATTGTAGAGTGGAACGAACACCGCGATGCAGACCTAGAAGACGCGGGGTTAACTGATGAGCTTTTTGCGGCGAATAGGAAAGAAGGAAGTGAATAGATAAGAGATAAAAGTGAAGAGAGGAGAGTAGGAGGAAGAGTGAGAAATGAGGAGTGAGGAGTGAAAGAAATTTTAAAGGCCCATCAAGTTAAATCTTGATGGGCCTTTTTTAAAACTTTTATCTTACTAATTTCCTAACCTCTCTTCACTTTTATCTCTTCACTCTTCACTAAAAGCATGCAAAAAGAGAAGAGATAAAAATTCAAGAAAATATTAACTTAGAACAGTAACGCTTTCTTTCATCAATTCTCTCACCGCACTTGCAATTCCTTGTGCATCATAAGCACATTCTCTATGCAATTCTTTTGGACTTCCATGTTCAACAATTCTATCAGGGATGCCCAAGATTTTTACGGTTGCTTTGTAATTGTGTTGGTTCATGAACTCAAGAACGGCAGAACCAAATCCGCCAACAACAGTACCATCCTCAACAGTTACAATTTTGTCGTATTTGCTAAAGGCTTCGTGTAATAGATCTTCGTCAATTGGTTTTACAAAACGTAAATCATAGTGTGCCGGGTTAATACCTTCACTACGCAATTCTCTGATCGCGGCTTGTGCAAAATTTCCTGGGTGACCAAAACTTAAAATTGCCACAGCTTCTCCATCTTTTAATTTGCGCCCTTTTCCTATTGGTACTTCTTTGAATGCTGTTCTCCAATTCACCATCATGCCTTCGCCCCTAGGGAAACGAATCACCATTGGAACTTTTGTATGCTCCAATTGTCCTGTATACATGAGGTTGCGCATTTCTTCTTCATTCATAGGTGCGCTGATCACCAAATTAGGAATACAACGCATGAATGAAATGTCGTAACAACCATGGTGTGTTGGTCCGTCTTCACCAACCAATCCTGCACGGTCTAAACAAAATACTACGGGTAGTTTTTGTAAAGCCACATCATGCACCACTTGGTCGTACGCTCTTTGCATGAACGATGAATAAATATTACAGAACACACGCAAGCCTTGTGTTGCTAAGCCAGCACTCACAGTAACGGCATGTTGCTCACAAATGCCCACATCAAATGCTCGATGCGGCATTTTTTCCATCATGAATTTCAAGGAACAACCACTAGGCATTGCAGGGGTAACACCCATCACTTTCTCATTCAATTCTGCAAGCTCAATCATGGTATGTCCAAAAACGTCTTGGTATTTTGGAGGTTGTGGAACATCCACATTTTTCTTCAATAATTCACCGGTTAGCTTATCAAACAATCCTGGCGCATGCCACTTTGTTTGATCCTTTTCTGCCAATGCATATCCTTTCCCTTTAACTGTTACAATGTGCAATAGTTTAGGGCCAGGTATATTTTTTAAATCTTTTAAAGTATCAACAAGGTTGGTGATATTATGTCCGTCTATCGGTCCGAAATAACGAAGGTTCAATGCTTCAAAAAGATTACTGCTTTTTGAAACAACACCCTTCATGTTTGCCTCTAACTTGCTAGCCATTTCTCTGCTGAAAGTTTTTCCAACAGGCAATTTTCCCATCAAGTTCCAAATCTCATCACGCATTTTGTTATACGTAGGTGATGTAGTGATATCGGTTAAATAACTTTTTAGCGCTCCAACATTTGGATCGATACTCATGCAGTTGTCATTTAGAATGATCAACACATCGCTATCGGCAACACCAGCGTGGTTCATTGCTTCAAAAGCCATACCAGCAGTCATTGAGCCATCTCCAATTACAGCAACAGATTTTCTATTCTCACCCTTGTATTTTGCGGCCATCGCCATGCCCAATGCGGCAGAAATAGAAGTAGAAGAGTGACCTACTCCAAATGTATCGTAGGTACTTTCCGTTCTTTTTGGGAAACCACTGATGCCGTTATATTTTCGGTTAGTGACAAATTTGTCTCTTCTTCCAGTTAGGATCTTGTGTCCATATGCTTGGTGACCCACATCCCAAACCAATTGATCATAGGGGGTATTATACACATAATGCAAAGCAACACTTAATTCAACCACTCCAAGACTAGCCGCAAAGTGGCCTCCATGAACGCTTACAACGTCAATGATATATTGACGAAGCTCCGTACAAACTTGGTGTAATTGATCGCGATTAAGCTTTTTAAGATCGTCGGGGCTATCTATTTTTTGTAAGAGTGGGCCAGCAAGAATCTCCATGAGCCATAAATTTAGATGTAAAAATAAGCAAATAACATTATGCAAATGCCCTATCAAGGAATATAAACAGAGCTATTAAAAGAAGGTTCACCGTGGAAATCAGATTTTTATGCCAAACAGAAGCTGATTTTACCATTAATCCCAAATCAGACCATTCGGGCAATGGTTTCCAGATATATTTGTACCCACATGAGATTGAAATCTTCCGCATATTGGTGGTGCCAAATAGGTGGTTGGCTATTTTATAGTCTAACCTGGGTATTTTTTGCATTTCTATTTGAACAGAAGTATACGAGTATGTTCTATTCTCGGTTGATCATGTACATGGCTTCAGGCCTAGTTTTCACCCATATTTTACGCTTTTTTATTATAAAATATGATCTGAGGCCCCCCTTCCCTAAGCAGAAATGGTTAAAGCTTGCTATTCTCATTCTATTGATCTGTATCCTATATAATTATACCAATAGCCAATTGGTAGAGTGGTTTAAATTATTTGATCCAACTAAAAAAGTGTCTGTTTTAAAACGCTTTTGGGGTAATTTGATCTTCGATTCGCCATTGATCTTTATTTGGTCGAGCATTTATTTTATTTGGCATTATGTGGAGCTGGGTAGAAAAACAGAAGTGCAAAAAGTGAAGTTAGAAACCATGGTAAAAGAGCTGGAGCTCAAAACCATTAAGTCGCATATTAATCCCCATTTCATTTTTAATGCCTTAAATAGTATTAGGGCCTTGGTGGATGAAAATCCCGATAGAGCAAGAACTGCAATTACGGAGTTGAGTAATATTTTGAGGAGTAGTATGCAAACCGAGAAATTGGAACTTGCGCCACTTGAAAAGGAACTAAGTATCGTAAAAGATTATCTTGCTTTAGAGTATATTCGATTTGAAGATCGTTTGAAGATTGAATACGAAATTGATGAGGATACGCTTGACCAGCCAGTGCCTCCAATGATGTTGCAAACACTTGTTGAGAATGCAATTAAGCATGGTATTAGTAAACATAAAGAAGGAGGGGTTGTTAGAATTATTTCCGACTTTACTAATAACCACCATGAATTAATTGTTCAGAATACAGGAAAATTAAATGGAACGGCAGAAGATGTAATCGATGGATTTGGAATCGATAGTACTAGAAATCGTTTGAAAATTCTTTTTGGAACCCAAGCTAGTTTTGAGATTCGCGATTTGAAAGAAATAGGGATGGTTGAAGCAATTGTAAAACTGCCAATCAAAGAAATTTATTAGAAAACTATAGACTTTTAAACTATGGCAATTAGAGCAATCATTATTGACGACGAGCGCCTTGCTCGAAACGAACTGAAAAAGTTATTGCAGGATCATTCAGATATCGAAGTGATTGAAGAGGCAGCTAACGTGGATGATGGTATCGAAAAAATCGAGACCCTCAATCCTGATCTTATTTTCCTTGACATTCAAATGCCGGGTAAAACTGGTTTTGATTTGCTCGCGGAAGTAGAGAAAGCACCTAGAGTAATTTTCACTACTGCTTACGACGAGTACGCGATCAAAGCTTTCGAAGTAAATGCTTTAGACTATCTCTTAAAGCCTGTAGAACCTAAGCGCTTAGCGGATGCCATTCAAAAACTACATATGGAGATCAGTAAAGAAAATGCTGGTTTAAATGGATTGAATCGCGGCCCACTCACTGAATTCGATCAGGTTTTTGTAAAAGACGGAGAACGCTGCTGGTTTGTAAAACTGGGAGAGATTCGCTTGTTTGAAAGTGTAGGTAATTATGCAAAGGTTTTCTTCGGTACCAATAAGCCATTGATCTTAAAATCATTGAATGCATTAGAAGAAAGATTAGACGATCGCATGTTCTTTAGAGCTAATAGAAAACATATCATCAACCTTCGTTGGATTGAAAAAATTGAACCATATTTTAATGGTGGTTTGTTAGTAGATCTTAAAGGCGGCGAAAAAATTGAAGTGAGCCGTAGACAGACCGTGAAGTTTAAGGAGATGATGAGCCTCTAAGTTAAGTGAAGAGATAAAAGTGAAGAGTGAAGAGAGGAGTGAGAAGTGAGAAGTGAGGAGTGAGAAGTGAGGAGTGAGGAGTGAAGAGTGAAGAGTGAGGAACGGTCGTAGGCTGGTGCTAAACATCTAGAGGAATATGTTAACCCCGGCTTTCAAGCTGGGGCAACATCTAAGAAAAGATATTTATATTTTGAAGGGCGTGATTTAATTGCGCCTATTTTTTTGTTTAATTTGAACACTGAAAATTTTAATATGAAAAAAATCAGCCTTGCCATTTGTTTGTTGTCTGTATCTTTTTTGCAGGCACAGAATATCGATAAGATCATTAATGCAAAAGAAGTTGAAAGGATCGAGAAGGTCTTGTCGGCCGATGACATGCAAGGAAGAAGAACCTTTACTCCCGGCATAGAAAAAGCCGCCAATTTTATTGTAGAAGAATTTAAACAAGCGGGTTTACAAACCTGGAAAAACAGTGGCAGCTACTTGCAAGAGTTTGCAATGGTGAAGCCTAAGTTCATCAGTGCAACATGTAGTTTCGATAATGTTTCATTTGATACCAAAGACGTGATCGTTGTTACTTCTAAGGCCGATCTTACGATCACAGAAGCCAGTAATTATGAACGCACCACCATCGCAACAGGAGCCAATTTATTTTCTGAAGCGTCTAAGTTGATTCAGTCTGGGAAGAACTATCTAGTAACGGTAGATACTTCATTTGCAAAAAGCTTTGGTCGCCTTACTGGCTTTAAACGCCAACTTTTTAAGTCTGAAACTTCTGTTGTTTTTGTACTTGCAACACAACAGCCAAAGACCTTTAGCATCAGTGCTAAACATGAAATAGCTGAGCAAAAATTGTCAAATGTAATAGCAGTGATCCCTGGAAAGAGCAAGAAAAACGAGTATGTTATTTTCTCTGGTCATTATGATCACCTAGGTATTGGCAAAGCTGTAAATAACGATTCAATCTACAATGGAGCCAACGATGATGCGGCCGGTACTACAGCCATGATCATGTTGTCGAAATATTTTCAAGCAAAAAAAGACAACGAACGCACTTTGATTTTTGTAGCATTTACTGCAGAGGAAATAGGCGGATTTGGTGCACAATATTGCTCTAGACAATTCAATGCAAACGACGTGAAAGCAATGTTTAATATTGAGATGATCGGAACTGAAAGTAAGTGGGGTAGAAATTCTGCTTATATCACAGGATACGAGAAAACAGATATGGGTAAAATCTTGCAAGAGAATTTGTCTGGCACAGGATTTACTTTTTATCCGGATCCTTATACTGATCAAAATTTATTTTATCGTTCAGACAATGCAACACTTGCTAGACTAGGTGTTCCCGCACATACGATCTCTACATCAAAAATGGATAGTGAACCAAATTATCACAAAGTATCTGACGAGATTGGAACTTTAGACATGGACAATATGTCGATGATCATTAAAGCCATTGCTTTGAGTTCAAAAGGAATTATTAGTGGGAAAGATACCCCTTCAAGGGTAGATGTATCTGGACTTAAATAATTACCGGAACACTATGAATTGCAGCGCTAATTTCAGCAATTAGGCTTGCATCTTTTTCTATAGCATTTCCTACCACAATAATATCACCGCCTGCCTTACAATTAAGGTAGGCTTTTTCAGGTGTGGTAATACCTCCACCTACAATCAATGGGATATCGATATTACGGGCTACCCTTTCTATCATCCCTTCGGTAATAGGGCGCTTAGCACCACTACCTGCATCAATATAGATAAGCTTCATTCCGAGCATTTCGCCAGCCATCGCTGTACACATAGCGATTTCGTTTTTATCTGCCGGAATTGGGGTTGCATTTGAGATATATGACACCGTGGTAGGAGCACCTCCATCAACTACCATATACCCAGTTGGCATAATTTCTAGTCCACTATTCCTGACAAAAGGAGCACTAATTACGTGTTGCCCTATAAGCAATTCAGGATTTCGACCAGAAATTAAGGATAGGTATAAGAGGGCGTCTGCATATTTGCTCACTTGTGAAGGAGATCCAGGAAATAAAATAACTGGAATGTTGCAGCTGCCTTTAATTTGCTGGATACATTGGTCTAAATGTGTAGAAATCACCAAACTGCCTCCAACAAAGAAATAATCCACTTTCGAATCTGTGGCTAGTTGAATCAGCTCTTCAATTTTTCCAGAATCAACCTTATCAGGATCAACCAGTACAGCAAAAGACTTCTTTCCCTGCTGCTTCTTATCTAAAAACTGATTGTATATCGATGATTTCATAGCTGAACAGCAGATGCTGAGCTGCAAAAATGCAAAAAAGTTTTTATTTAATGCGTTTATTAAACGGATGTTTCTGTAAATCAAGGCTATTTATTAGAAAATAGCCTCAAAATGGGGTTTCTATAGATTCAAAATCTCTTTAATATGGAATGTTTTTCTATTTACAAAATATACTTGAAATATTGGCTTTTTTTTCCACAAATTGTTTTCTACAACTGTGGACATTGCAGCAAAATCAACCCTGATTGGGGGTATGAGATTATCCACAATCCTTTTCCACAATCTGTTGATATTTACCATCTTGAATTCTGCTTAGGGAAGAATATTTTCGTCTACCGCTTAACAATTCGTTAACGGCATTACTTAGAACAACCCAATAAATATCCCTGTATTATGGCTACCCGCAGTAACAAAGGCTTGCAGTTTTCCCGTCTCTTCACCAAAGAGGGCACCACTCCTTTTGACATGTTTGAATATGATTATCGCGACAGCGTTATCAAAAACCCCAATGGTGAAAAAGTATTTGAAATGAATAATGTAGAAGTTCCAAAACAATGGAGCCAAATCGCTACAGATATTCTTGCACAAAAATATTTTCGAAAGGCAGGTGTTCCACAAGCAGATGGTTCTTTGGGTAGAGAAACCAGCGTAAAGCAAGTGGCACATCGTATGGCAAATTGTTGGCGCGTTTGGGGAGAACGTAATGGATATTTTGCTTCAGAAAAAGATGCACAAATTTTTTATGATGAGTTAGCATATAGCATCCTTAATCAGGCATGCGTTCCTAACTCTCCACAATGGTTCAATACAGGATTGCATGAAAGCTATGGCATCACTGGTAAAGCACAGGGGCATTACTATGTTGATGGGAAAGACGGACAATTAAAAAGATCTAGTAATGCATATGAGCGCCCTCAGCCTCACGCATGTTTTATCTTGAGTGTTTCTGATGACTTAGTGAACGACGGTGGTATCATGGACCTTTGGGTTCGAGAAGCACGTATTTTCAAATATGGTTCTGGTGTTGGTACAAACTTCTCTCACATCCGTGGTGGTGGAGAAAAATTAAGTGGTGGTGGTACTTCAAGTGGTTTGATGAGTTTCTTGAAAATTGGAGACCGTGCTGCAGGTGCTATCAAAAGTGGTGGTACCACTCGTAGAGCTGCTAAAATGGTTTGCTTGGATCTTGATCACCCAGAGATCATGGAATTTATTAACTGGAAAGTTGGTGAAGAAAGAAAAGTGGCTGCATTAGTTGCTGCTGGATATGATAATAGCTATGAAGGCGAAGCGTATATGACTGTGGCTGGACAAAACAGCAACAACTCTATCCGTATCCCTAACGAATTCTTCAAAGTGTTAGAAGAAGGTGGTGATTGGGAATTGAAAGCACGTACCGATGGTCGCGTGATGCAAAAAATTCCTGCAAAAGATGTGTGGGACCAAATCGCTTACGCTGCTTGGAGTTGCGCTGATCCAGGAACACAATACGATACAACAATCAATGAATGGCATACCTGTCCTCAAGGTGGTCGCATCAATGCGTCGAATCCTTGTTCAGAGTATATGTTCTTAGACAATACAGCTTGTAACTTGGCTTCAGCTAACTTGATGAAGTTCTTTAATCCGGCTGACAATTCATTCGATGTAAAAGGATTTGAATATACCTGTCGACTCTGGACAACTGTGCTAGAAATCTCTGTATTGATGGCGCAGTTTCCTTCTAAAGAAGTAGCAGAATTGAGTTACGAATATCGTACACTCGGATTAGGTTTTGCTAACCTTGGAACCATGCTAATGGTGAGCGGTATTCCATATGATAGTGAAGAAGCACGTGGTATTGCTGGTGCAATTACTGCTATCATGACGGGGATCTCTTACAAAACATCAGCTGAAATGGCTGGCTTCTTGGGCGCGTTCCCACGCTATGAAGAAAACAAAGCCGATATGTTACGTGTAATGCGTAACCACCGTGCAGCAGCTTATGATGCTAGTGAAGCATATGAAGGATTGAGTGTAAAACCAATTGGTATTAACGCGAAATATTGTCCTGATTATTTATTAACTGCTGCTACCAAAGCTTGGGATGATGCAGTTCAATTGGGAGAAAAAAATGGTTACAGAAATGCTCAAACAACTGTAATTGCTCCAACTGGAACAATTGGCCTGGTGATGGATTGCGATACCACAGGTGTTGAACCTGACTTTGCTTTAGTGAAGTTCAAAAAATTATCTGGTGGTGGATATTTTAAAATTATCAACCAATCAGTACCTGCAGCATTAAAGAATTTGGGATATACTACTGAAGAATCATTAGCTATTGAACAATATGCAGTAGGTGCTGCAAGCTTTGAGAAAGCTCCTTTCATCAATAATAAAACATTGGCTGAAAAAGGTTTCACTACTGCAGAAATTGAAAAACTAAATGGTGCAGCTCGTTCTGCTTTTGAAATCGCATTTATTTTTAACCGCTTTACTTTAGGCGACGCTTGTATGCAACGTCTAGGATTTACTGAAGAAGAATATAGCGATTGGAGTTTCAATTTGTTGGAAGCAATCGGATATACTGAAGACGAAATTTTGGCAGCAAATGATTATGTGTGCGGAACAATGACCATTGAAGGTGCTCCATTATTAAAACCAGAACACTTATCTGTTTTTGATTGCGCTAATAAGTGCGGTAAAAAAGGTGAAAGATATATCCACGCTCATGGTCATATCAAAATGATGGCTGCTTGTCAACCATTCTTGAGTGGCGCAATTTCTAAAACTATCAACCTTCCAAACGAAGCAAAAGTTGAGGAAATCGCAGATTGTTATTTGTTGAGCTGGAGCTTAGGTTTGAAAGCAAATGCTTTATATCGCGATGGCTCTAAATTGAGTCAGCCTTTGAGCACTAAGTCGGACAAAAAGAAAAAAACAGAAGATACTGCTGCTGAAGAAGCAATAGAAGAATTACCAGTAGCTGCAGAGAGCAATATTGTAGATCTTGGAAAATTAACGGTAGAAGAATTATTGGATGAAGTAACCAAGCGTATGCAAGCTTCTTCCGATACGAAACTGAAACGTGAACTTTCTAAAATTGTAGAAAGAAAATCACTTCCTGCTAAGCGCCGTGGATTTACACAGAAAGCGAAGATCAATGGTCAGGTTTTGTTCTTGAGAACAGGAGAATACCAAGATGGAACTTTAGGAGAGATCTTCATCGATTTGGCTAAAGAAGGTTCAACCCTTCGTAGCTTGATGAACTGTTTTGCTATTTCAATTTCTGTTGGTTTGCAATATGGTGTTCCATTAGATGAGTTTGTTGAGAAATTCGTGTTCACGAAATTTGAACCAGCTGGTATGGTAGATCATCCGAATATCAAAACAACTACATCATTGGTTGACTTTGTATTCCGCGCACTTGCATATGAATATTTAGATAGAACAGATCTAGTGCATGTGTTAGACAAACCAACAGTAGGCAATACTGGGGAAGAGGAGGGAGAAGCCATTTTTTTGGGAAAGCCTGAGTTGAGCAGTATTCGTGTTACAGCTCCTACAGCAAGCACCACTGCTCCTTCAGTTCAAAAAACTGAGAAAGTAGCTATGAAAGCCGAACATAGTAATGGTATGGATGCTGTTAATGCCGCAGCAAAAAGCATGCAGAGCGATGCGCCATCTTGTAATACATGCGGACATATCACTATCCGCAGCGGTACTTGTTACAAGTGTTTGAATTGTGGAAACAGCATGGGATGTAGTTAAGTGAAGAGATAAAAGATAAAAGTGAAGAGAGGAGAGGAAGGGTGAGGAGTGAGGAGTGAGGAGTGTTAGCCCCGGCTTTTAAGCTGGGGAGCCCAACATCTAAGTGAAGAATGTAGTAAGTACCATAACATAGGGTTTTAGACAGCAATGTCTTAGCCATAGATTTTAAACCGTACCTGGTTATCTGCCGTCCCGATTTTTCGGGACGGTTTTTTTATTTCCCATTTTAAAGATTTAGGATTATTGCATTTATTATTCTTCACTCCTCACTTCTCACTTT
>JAPLEO010000029.1 GCA_026391125.1 Bacteroidota bacterium | reverse complement strand
TTCTTTTACAGAACAATTGGATACTATAAAAAGTAAACAAAATAAACCCCAACACTTCATTTTATAATTTTTTGGTTTTTATAATCATATTCTCTGCATTACCTATAAACACATTGGGTTCAATATTTAAATCTCCAGATGCAAAGACACATTTGAAGTCTCGATTAAATATTAGAATCATTGGAACTGCTTTAATAGACAACTTATTATGTTCAAAAGGTGTTTTGAAATAAATCTTCTTAAAACCGAATCTGTCAGTGATTTTTATTGCTAGATTCTTATCGTTTGGTCTTATTATTGGCATATTTAAAGAAATAATATTGATCGAACTGTCTGAAGCAAATTTTTTGTTTAATTTATCAAGTTGGGGAAATTTTTTTATACATATTCCACAACCTGTGTTCCAAATATCTAGTAAAAGTATCTTCCCTCTAAGCAGTTTCATATCAATGTCATTGCCATTTTCATCCACTAAAGAAATATTTTCAAGTTTATATTTCTGAACATTTTCATCAATGCTTAAAAAAGAAAAATAGGATGGCATTAATAGATATCGGGCAAAAATAATTGCACATAAAATAAACCCTAGAAGAATTGATGGTTTGGTTTTATTTTTATAGAAATACAAAAAAAAGCAACTTACAATTATACCTGTAATCCAAATAGGGTAGGTAGGAAAAGATTTTACATAAATACTTGATATAGTATAGATCAAATAAAAAGGAAGTAAGATAGCACAAATGAGTTTCCTATTTCTTGTAATGAATTCAAAGCAGATTATGATTGTAACAATTGAAATAACTGGCACTAACATGAATTGAAAGTACCAGTTTACAGCACCTAAAAGTATACACATGCTAAAGTGTAAGATTGAAATCAAAATGCTATATAAAATATTATTTTTATATCTATTTATCATTTTAACCAAAATTACAATGACCACCATCACATGAGGATAACCAAAACCATCCACAACCGCTATTTGATGAATTACATGCATAGGCTTGTTCACAAATACCAATTTTAACTGTTACTCCTGAGGGAAAGCCAATATCAGTTCTTTTGCACGAAAAACCGGTTTCGCCGACATGACAAAAACAATCAGCTACAATCTCTGGGGCTGATCCTAGCATTGTAATTTGTTTTTTTATTTGTTCCGGCTTTACTGATACGGGTTTTATTTCATCTAGAAAATTAGCATATACAAGTTCCCCAATTTGATTTTTGTCCAACACAGTTTCGGCCTTTTTTAACCACATTGGCATAAAATATGCTTTTGATAAGTAGTTTGCATTCGAACCGTCTATAAACATTTCTGGCTTAATCAGATTATCTAAATCGTGTATTAGACTAACCGCAGCTTCATTGGATGTATATGATTCTTTTTGTAGGGCTAATTTGAAATGTGTTTTCCAAAATTTGACCTTATCTGTTTCTGTAAATAATCGGTAAATAATTTTCCTCACCCCAGGATTACCTTCATTTTGATACTTAAGTAGTTTAATCTCAAAGTCTGTTTGTTCTGATGTTTGGGTTTCAACTTTTTTAGAACAGTTCATTAATGTTGATGCAATAATGATGGCATAGATGAAGTATTTAATTTTCATAATACTGGTTTTATTATTTGATAGATAAAAATAGATAACCCAAATTCTCTGGTCAACCGCTAAAACACCCAATTTTATGGTTATTATTTCCTATAAT
>JAPLEO010000145.1 GCA_026391125.1 Bacteroidota bacterium | reverse complement strand
TGCTGTTGCATCATTGAGTAGCTCTACCTGATTATGTCCGCGTGCAATGATCTTATTATTCATGACCACAACGGCTCCCACAGGCACTTCTTCTGCGTCATAAGCTTTCTGCGCTTCTTTCAACGCCTCTTGCATAAAATACTCATCACCTTGTTCTTGCATGGAGCGAAATTAAGTAAAAGTGAGGAGTGAGAAGTGAGAAGTGAGGAATGAGAAGTGAGGAGTGAGAAGTGAGGAGTGAGGAGTGAGAAGTGGAAAAAACATGAAAAGGAATACGTTAACCCCAGCTTTCAAGCTGGGGCCAAGGGGCCAAAAAAAAAGCATTCAATTTTTTGAATGCCCTTTTTTTTGTTTTACAATTTCTTGATCTTAACATCTTTGAACCAGACTTCGTTGCCGTGGTCTTGTAGATTCAGCATCAGATCCAATTTTCCTTTTTTGCTAATGATCTCAACTTGGTTCCATTCGCCAACAGGTTTTACAACACCTTCTTTACCTTCGATCAGATCGTAAAGGTTGCCAGCACGGTGTTTGATGATTTTACCATCTGAGTGTCCGTCGTTATCGAGTATCTGCATTTCAGGTCCAGTAAACCAGATATAATCATATTTCTTTGGTTCGTCCTGGATGAAAAATATAATACCGCTATTGCCATTCTTTGAGATCTTCCAATCCAATTTTAAATCAAAATCATCAAAGCTTTCATCGGTAACAATATCACCTGCACTCAAACCCTTACCTGTTTCAAGATGTAGTATACCATCTTCTACTTTCCAAGCTTCACCTGCCGTGGTTTTACCATAGCTATGCCAGCCCTTGGTAGTTTTTCCGTCAAAAAGAGAAATCCATCCCTTTTTGTTCTCCATTGGTTTTTCCGTTTTTTTTACAGGGCCACCCATTAAGATGGAAAATGAAATCAGTGTAGAAAGAAGTAGTATGTGCATCTTGATTATTTACGAAGTAATAAAACATATTTTGCCAAAGCCTTTGCATCATCTTCAGACATGGCAGCGTGAGGTGTCATTGGAATTTGTCCCCATACTCCTGTACCACCTTTGAGAATTTTACTTGCAAGTAAAGCTACGTTGGCATCAGTATTCTCATACTTTGCCGCAACATCTTTATATGCTGGTCCGATATTTTTGGTATCAGTTTTGTGGCAGGTTAAACAGTCTGACTTTGAGATCAATGCAACTCCTTTTTGATAATCAGGATTCGCACTTAAATCATTTGCAGGTGCAGCGGCTGCATCAGGAGCAGCAGACTTATTATCACTTGCGTTACTACTACATGCGCCAATCAACACCATTAGTGCTATGGCTAGGAAATACTTTTTCAATGCTTACGATTTTTGGTTTTAAAAAGATAAAGTTATTAATGAATTCCTAAAATGCGGCGATTAAATTCTTCGTTAGAACCAGTGTTTGCGAAGTCGTCAAAAGCCTTTTCGGTTACCTTGATGATATTGTTTTTAATGAACACAGCGCCTTCAGCAGCGCCCTGTTCAGGATGCTTGATGGCACATTCCCATTCCATCACAGCCCAGCCCTTGTAATTGTATGCTGCCAGTTTGCTGAAAATAGATTTGAAATCAACCTGACCGTCACCTAATGAACGGAAGCGGCCTGCTCTTTCCACCCAACCTTGGTATCCGCCATAAACACCTTGTTTACCAGTGGGATTAAATTCAGCATCTTTTACATGGAACATTTTAATGCGCTCGTGATAAAAATCGATGTATGCCAAATAATCTAAACACTGTAATACAAAATGCGATGGATCGTATAAAAGGTTCGCGCGTTTGTGGTTGTTTACTTTTTCTAAAAACATTTCGTAGCTCACACCATCGTGCAGATCTTCTCCTGGATGAATTTCATAACAAAGATCAACACCATTGGCATCGAACTCATTTAAAATAGGAGTCCATCTTTTCGCAAGTTCTGTAAATCCGGTTTCAACCAACCCTGCAGGGCGTTGTGGCCATGGGTAAACGGTATGCCATAATAGTGCACCACTAAAAGTTGCACAAGCATCTAGGCCTAAATTATGTGAAGCTTTAGCTGCATACATTAATTGTTGTACCGCCCATTCTGTTCTTGCTTTTGGATTGTTACGAACTTCTTCTGGTGCAAATCCGTCGAACAATGCATCGTAAGCGGGATTCACAGCAACTAGCTGACCTTGTAAATGGGTCGACAATTCTGTGATTTCCATACCAGCGGCATTTACGATACCCTTGATCTCATCTGCATAAGTTTTACTTTCTGCAGCTTTTTTTAGATCGATACAACGTGCATCCCAGGCAGGAATTTGAACGCCAACAAAACCTAAACTTTTTGCCCAAGCACAGATCGTATCTAGTCTGTTGAATGGTGCTTCATCGCCCATGAATTGTGCAAGAAATATTGCGGGGCCTTTAATATTGGTCATGATTGATAAATTAATATTCTATGAATTGATCACATATTCGGTCCATTTAATGTCTGATTGCGCAGAGGCCACCACATTATCAATAAATGCCATACCTCTGATACCATCTTCCACACCAGGAAAGTCTAATTCCTCTTTTGTTGGAGTGCTTCCATCAATTCTTGCAGAAACTGTTTTTGGCATAAGATGATAAACGATCACCATAGTTGCCACCTGCACGTAAAATCTGAGTAGGTGCATCTAACCATTTTACCAATAAAGTATTGGGTTCGTGTTGTGCCCATTCCAATCCACCTTTCTCACCATAGATGCGGATCTTCAATGCATTCTCTTCACCAGCGGCAACCTGTGATGCCATTAAAACACCTGCAGCGCCATTGTCGAATTTCAATAAGACACCACCATCATCATCGAGCATACGCCCTGGTACCAAGGCATTCAGGTCGGCACACAAATGTGTGATCTTGGCTCCTGTAATATATTCAGATAAGTGTGCAGCGTGTGTACCGATATCGCCCATACAACCTGCTTTACCACTTTTCTTAGGATCGGTTCTCCATGCTGCTTGTGCATTTCCTTCTCTCTCAGAAAGTTTACTCAACCAACCTTGAGGATACTCAACCCAAACTTTACGAATCTTTCCAAGTACTCCATCAGCAACCATTGCTTTGGCTTGCTTCACCATTGGGTAACCAGAATAAGTATGTGTTAAGCAAAGTATCAATCCGGTTTCTTCTACTTTCTTTTTTAATTGTAATGCTTCGTCAAGCGTAAATGCGATTGGTTTTTCAATCACCACATGAAAGCCATGATCCAATGCCATCATTGCTGGTGCAAAGTGCGCGAAGTTGGGCGTAACGATGGTTACAAAATCTATTCGTTTGTCGGCAGGAAGTGCAGCTTCCTTTGTGATCATTTCGTCATAAGTAAGATAGGTTCTGTCTGCAGGTAAGAACAATGACTTGCCGGAATCAACAGCTATTTCAGGATTAATACTCAAAGCACCTGCGGCAACTTCAATCAGGCCGTCCATATTGGCGGCGAAGCGATGTATGGCACCAATGAAAGCGTCTTTACCGCCTCCAACCATACCCATTCTGAGTTTTCGATTCATTTGGTTATTCTTTTTTTATTTAAATGTAAGGATATTTTAATTTGTATCATCGTGTCTATTTGACACAAAGCCCCTTAATTTCGGACCGTTAAGTTTATTTTTAATGGCTTTGATTTTTCAATCGAGTTTTTAAAAATAAAAAATTACATTTAACTCCTAAACTTTTCTTTTTAACTCTAACGACATGCAAACTACTCCACAACGTAGCCAATTATTTATTGCCAGCTGTATGGCATTATTGGTAACCTCATTATCTTTTGGAATTCGAGCTGGCATCTTAGGTAGACTAGGTGTTCAATTCGAACTAAACGCGTCTCAACTTGGAACCATTGCTGCAACTGCCTTTTGGGGTTTCCCCGTGGCGGTAGTTTTTGGTGGTATGTTGGTAGACGTGATTGGTATGAAAAAACTACTACTAGTAGCTTTTGTGTTTCATCTATTAGGAATTGCTTTGACCATTTTTGCGGGTGGCTATTGGAGCCTGTTTATTTCAACACTTTTAATAGGCATTGCAAATGGAACAGTTGAAGCAGCTTGTAATCCATTGGTGGCAACGATCTATTCAGATAACAAGACCACCAAATTGAATCACTTTCATTTATGGTTCCCTGGTGGAATTGTAATTGGAACACTATTGGTTTTCTTATTAGATAAAATTGGTATTGGTTGGCAGATCCAAGTGGGATTGATGGTAATACCTACTGTTCTTTATGGATACTTATTTAGCAAGTTAGACTTCCCTGTTACAGAACGTGTAGCAAGTGGGATCACTTCTAAAGAAATGTATAAAGCAGTGTTCCTTTCTCCTTTATTCTGGTGTATGATCATTCTGATGTTTGGTACTGCCATCACAGAATTATTTACTGGTCAGTGGATCGATGTATTATTGAAAAACGTTTCTGATAATGCGATTCTTTTATTAACCATCGAAACTGGTGTAATGGTATTGGGTCGTGCATTTGCGAAGCCTGTTGTAAAACAATTCTCTCCACAAGGTGTGTTGATCATTTCTGCTGCATTGGCTGCGTTGGGTCTATACTTATTAGGACATAGTTCTGGCAATATGTTATTTGTAGGCGCATTGGTTTTTGGTATGGGTGTTTGTTATTTCTGGCCAACCATGTTAGGTTTTGTTTCTGAAAACCTTCCAAGAACTGGAGCTATTGGTATGAACTTTATGGGTGGTGCAGGAATGTTTGCAGTATCCGTTTATATGATGTTCATGGGTGGATACTACGATCGTTTGATCGCAGCTAAACTACCTACTGGTGTTGATATCAAACAATACAACGATGCAGCATCTGGTACCGAATTTGCGAATGCTTTGAATGAAGCAAAAAAAGCAGCAGGTCCAGAAATCATTAATGCTACATTAATCATTCCTATTATACTTACAGTTGCTTTCATTGGCCTTTATTTTTATATGAAGGGAAGGAAAAAAGAAGTTTTGAAAGCTTTATAGATTCACATTTTAAGCATTTTAGGAAAAGCATATGTCAACAAATACGAATAGAAGATTAGCCATCAAAAACTTGGTTGCAGGATCTGCAGCACTTGCTGTAGGTGGCGCTTTGTCATCCTTTACAAAAGACATGAAAGAAGAAAAGCAATCAACCCAACTAAAAGGGAATATCAATCATTCTGCATGCCGTTGGTGCTATGGAGCCATTCCATTGGATCAGTTGTGCATCGCTGCCAAAGAAATTGGATTGGTAGGGATTGATTTGGTTGGACCCAAAGATTGGGATACCCTAAAAAAATATGGTCTCATTTCAACCATGTGCAATGGCGCTGAAATTAGTCTTAGTAAAGGATGGAACGATAAACAATATCACGAGACTTTAATTAAGAGTTATACAGAACATATTGATCTGGTTTCAAAAGCTGGTTTTGTAAATCTGTTTTGTGCAAGCGGAAATCGTGGTACCATCGATAATGAGACTGGATTAAATAATTGCGTAGAAGGATTGAAACAGATCGTTGGATTGGCTGAGAAAAAAGGTGTGATGCTTCAAATGGAATTATTGAATAGCAAAGTTGATCATAAAGATTATATGTGTGATCGATCAGCTTGGGGCGTAGAATTAGTAAAACGTGTAGGTTCTCCTAATTTCAAATTGTTGTACGATATCTATCATATGCAAATCGATGAAGGCGATGTGATCCGCACTATTCGTAATAACCACGAATCTTTTGGTCACTATCATACAGGTGGTGTTCCAGGAAGAAATGAAATTGATGAACGTCAAGAATTATATTATCCTGCCATCATGAGAGCAATTCTTGAAACAGGATACAAAGGCTATGTTGCGCAAGAATTTATTCCCGCAGATAAAGACCCACTTGCCTCTTTAAAAAAGGCTATTCAAATCTGCGATATTTAATACACCATAAAAAACCAAATAAATCACAAACAAATGGCTGATCAAACGTATGACGCAATTGTAGTTGGTTCGGGCATCAGCGGAGGCTGGGCTGCAAAAGAATTGACGGAAAAAGGGCTGAAGGTTTTGCTCCTTGAAAGAGGCAGAAATATTGAGCACATCAAAGACTATGTTTCTGCAAACAAAGAAGCATGGGATTTTCCGCATAGAGGTCGCAGAACGCAACAAATGATTCACGACTATCCTAACCT
This sequence comes from Bacteroidota bacterium, assembly GCA_026391125.1. Lineage (GTDB taxonomy): Bacteria > Bacteroidota > Bacteroidia > Chitinophagales > Chitinophagaceae > Sediminibacterium. The sequence continues at coordinate 93,305 of JAPLEO010000145.1, read as the reverse complement.
GAAAAGAGATTATCCGCTTAATGAAATTAATTTGGATTACTGGTGTAAAGACACAGAACATCCTTATACAGAAGTAAAACCTTTCTATTGGTTTAGAGGTTATCATGTGGGTGGAAAATCATTAATGTGGGGCCGTCAAAGTTATCGCTGGAGTGATTTGGATTTTGAAGCAAACTTAAAAGACGGACATGGTGTTGATTGGCCTGTACGTTATAAAGAAATTGAACCTTGGTATAGCTATGCTGAAAAATTTGCTGGGATTAGTGGAAATAAGGATGGACTAGCAGTTCTACCTGATGGTCAGTTTTTACCACCCATGGATATGACCTGCGTGGAGAAAGATGTAGCTGCAAGAATCAAAGAAAAATACAAAGGTGAACGTGCTATGATCATTGGCCGTACCGCTAACCTAACTGTTCCGCATGAAGGCAGAACCAATTGTCAGTTTAGAAATAAGTGTTGGTTGGGTTGTCCGTTTGGCGGCTACTTCAGCACACAATCTTCTACTCTACCTGCGGCGCAAAAAACAGGGAACCTTACTTTGCGTCCTTACTCAATAGTTACACGAGTAATATATGATAAGGATAAGAAAAAAGCTACTGGTGTAGAAGTCTTGGATTCTGAAACAATGAAAACGGTTGAGTACAAATCAAAGATTGTTTTCTTAAATGCCGGAACTCTAGACACAGCAAAAATCTTGATGAATTCAGCAACCGATGTATGGCCTGATGGATTAGGAAGTAGCAGTGGAGAGTTAGGTCACAATTTAATGGACCACCATTTAGGTACCGGTGCAAGTGGAAAAGTAGAAGGCTATGAAGACAAATACTATTTCGGCCGCCGTGCTAACGGAATCTATATCCCTCGTTACAGAAATGTGGGTAACGACAAGCGTGATTATGTTCGTGGATTTGGTTACCAAGGAAGTGGAACCAGAGAAAGTTGGAATCATCAAGTGGCAGAATTTAGTATTGGTGCAGAGTTTAAAGATGCATTAACTGAACCAGGTGGTTGGACCATGGGTATGGGTGGATTTGGTGAAATGTTGCCGAATCATGATAACAAGATCTCGATCGACAAAACCAAGAAAGATAAATGGGGTATGAACGTGCTTGCAATTGATTGTGAGTTGAGAGAGAATGAAAAGAAAATGCGAAAGGATTGCGTAAATGATGCCATTGAAATGTTAACTGCAGCAGGTGTGAAAGATGTGAAGGGCCATGATGGTGATGGTACGCCAGGAAAAGGAATCCATGAAATGGGAACTGCACGGATGGGTAGAGATCGTAAGACCTCTGTCGTTAACGGCAATAACCAAGTTTGGGATGCGCCAAATGTATTTGTAACAGACGGTGCTTTCATGGCATCTTCATCTTGTGTGAATCCATCGTTGACTTATATGGCATTTACGGCAAGAGCAGCAGCATTTGCAGTAGAAGAGTTAAAAAAACAAAATATCTAAAATCAACGGTAGTTCATTAAATTACCATAGCAATTTTTAAAACTTTAAATCAATCATAATGAATAGAAGAGAAGCCATATCCAGTGTTGCATTACTGTTGGGCGGAACTTTAATTGGTGCCGAAGCATTTATGTCTGGTTGTAAAACCACCGATAAGAACGGAGCAGCTGGCATCAACCTTACAAAAGATGATATAGCATTTTTGAATGAAGTAGGTGAAACCATTTTGCCTGCAACAGCTACACCTGGTGCTAAAGAAGCAAAAGTGGGTGAGTTCATGAGTGTATATGTGAAAGATTGTTATGATCCAAAAGATCAAACCATTTTTGTAGAAGGCATGAAAAAACTAGACGACGCCAGCAAAAAGAAATCTGGAAAATCATTTATGGATAGTACACCAACACAACGGCATGATTTGTTGGTTGACTTAGATAAAGAAATGAAAGACTATCAGAAGTCTAAAAAAGAAGGCGAACCAAATCACTATTTCAGAATGGTAAAAGAGTTAACCCTTTTGGGCTTCTTTACTTCTGAAGTGGGTGCCACCAAAGCATTGCGCTATGTAGCAGTGCCAGGTAAATATGAAGGATGTATTCCTTATAAAAAAGGCGACAAAGCTTGGGCAACCTAGGATTGATTTTGTTTCACTTGTAAAACGATTGTATGTCAAATAATAGAAGAGACTTTTTGCGCATGAGTGCATTTGCTGCTGCGGGAATGTCTCTGCCATTTAGTGGAAAGTCGGCGATGTTCGACATGTTCGGTCCAAAAAAAATACCTGCATTTGGTTTGCAATTATGGACAGTAAAAGAAGACATGGCTAAAGATGCTATGGGTACTTTGAAAAAAATTGCTTCTTATGGGTACAAACAGATCGAAAGCTTTGAAGGCTCGAAAGGAATGTTCTGGGGCATGGATCATAAAGAGTACAAGAAATATATGGATGAGTTAGGGATGAAGATTGTTTCTACTCATTGTAATATTCAAAAAGATTTTGAACGCAAAGCTGCTGAAGCCGCTGCGATTGGGATGAAGTATTTGATCTGTCCTTCTAAAGGCCCACAAAAATCGATCGACGATTTTAAAAAGATCGCTGATGAGTTTAATAAGTGTGGCGAGATCTGTAAGAAGAACGGCATTCGTTTTGCGTATCATAACCACGATTATTCATTCAAAGCAATGGATGGTGTGATGCCACAAGATGTGATGATGGATAATACCGATAAAGACCTGGTTGATTTTGAAATGGATATCTATTGGGTAGTTGCAGCTGGTGCTGACCCGATTGCTTATTTCAAAAAATATCCTAACCGCTTCCGACTATGTCATGTAAAGGATTTGACCAAAGTTGGGAATAATCATGAATCATGTCACCTAGGAAAAGGCAGCATCGATTTCAAATCTATTTTGAAAGCAGGTACCGATAATGGTATGAAATATTATATAGTAGAACAAGAAGCGTTCACTGGAACAAACCCATTAGAAAGTGCTGAAGTTGATGCGGCTTATTTGCAGGCATTCACGATGTGATATTTTAAAGAAGATAAAAGATAAAAGATAAAAGTGAAGAGAGGTTGGTAAGAGAGTAAGATAATAGTGTTGTTTTGTTTAAACATCACTTTCTAACTTACCCACCATTCTTCACTTTTATCTCTTCACTCTTCACTTCTTCTTCCACTCCTCACTGAACAACTCTCTCCAATCGTGTAATCTTTCCCGCAGCATTAATGCCTTCGAGTACAATAGTATAAGCTCGTGTTATATCACTATTAAAAAACTCAACATGCATAGTTTGCTTTGTTTTATTAGTGAACAGGTATGGGTTCCAGTAAAGGGTGGTACGGGTATCGTGTTTGGTAAAACTATCTTCTGGTTTTTCGTAATTCGGACTGTAAAATTCTTTGAACTTAGTATAACCTTCTAGTAAAGTATAGTCGAGTCCTTTGATGTTCAGGTTAATTTTATTGTCGTCTCCTTTCTTAGTATAAATAGCAATCGCACCGCCACGACCGCCACCAGTGGCAAACATAAAAGGTGGACGAAAAACTTTGATCATGGCAATACTATTCATATCAATATTGATGGCTGTTGCTTTGTCAACCCTCATTTCGTTTAAGAAAAATTCCGGGATATCGCCACGCCATGATACATTGTCTTGTATAATGTCAAGTCCGGCTACCCTGCTTTGCAGGTATTCCAAAATATTTCTTGAATAAACTGGCTTTGAATTGTCGGTGAGATCAAAAATCCCTGCTTCATTATGTGAGAAAAAACTAGTACTATATTTTTCACTTAAAACTTGTTCTTTGCTTTTTACTCTTGAAGTAACGGTCACTTCTTTTAGGGTAGCTTCGGCCATATTCTTTTTAAGTTTTTCCTGTTCTACTAATAGTGCATTCAATTTTTGCTGTGCAATAAGATCGTTCCATAAAAATGGTGCGGAATAATTGGCTGCAATATTTGCAGGTTCCAATTTGAATAATCCATTATTAAGCTGAAGATGTGTTGAATTGGCTAGGGCGACATTGTTATTGAAGCTGTAAAACAGTTTAGCGGTATCATAAAAAAATATGGGATTCGAAAAGCTGCCATCTATAGCTACAGGAACAATGATGAGTTGTTTGCTGCTATCCTTTGCAGTGATGAACATATTCAAAACCTCCGATGAACTGTTGAGAGCTGCGCCTAAAACTTTGCCCTCTAGTTTCATATAATTTGTTTCTACTGGATAGGTGATTGTGGGTGGAACCTGTGCTTTGATCTTATCCCAGTCGAACTTTCGCCAGCCGTTGGTAAGCATCACTAGGTCGAGATGCGCTTTTACCGAATCCGCATCACTCATAAGATAATATGCTGGGTTGTATACTTTCCCTTTGATCTCGCTGCTTAGGAAAATATCTGAGAAAATGGAATGTTGATCAGGTGCATTCACTGCAGCATCGGTAATGGATAAAGACATATTGGTAAACAACGTATCGGGTACTGTAATATCAATGGCATTTTTTCCTCTTTTCTCTAAATTGGTCAAAGCTGTTTTTAATGTTACTTCAAATTCATGTGCGTGGTTGTTGACGAATAAAACTCTTTCTGCAACTGGGATCCAGTCTGAAGTAAATAAAGTAAACTGTAACAAACCAGTTGGCAATTCTAATAATGGTATTTCAGCATTGAGTTTTGTTTTATTGGTAGTATTCAATGCCACTTGGTAAAGTGCCACGCGGTTCATATGAATCAATAGGGTAAGCTGTTTAAAATTATCCGAAACCGCATTGGTTCGCTCCACTTGTATTTTAGCTATGCTATTTGCAGTTGAGATGGAAATTTCAGCGCCTTCAGTTTTGTTGACTGGTATCGGTGTAGTCCCTGTATTACCATTTTCGTCTGTCCAGTTCAGTTGATAAGATTGACCGGTTAATGGTTGTAAGAAAAAGCTACCCATTCCATCATGAAGCACCTGAAGCGAATCTATAAGCTTGTTTTTTTCATCTGTGAGAACCCCTTTAATAAATACAGGATTACCATATTGATTCGTGGCTTTAAATGCGACCCGCGAATTTAATCCCTGAATTAAAAAACCACCTTCGGGAAAAATTTCAACGGTTGTTTTATTGGAGACTGGTTTAGATGTATTATTTGTATTGATAAAGATTTCGCGCAGATAGCTAAATGCAGGATCATCGTTCAACATCCAACGGGTATATGCTTTTACCTGTAATAACCCGCCTTCATAATCAGCAGGGACATCAAATGAGCCTTGCGCGGTAGAGAGCAAAATGGGAGAAACAGTTTGTTTGATCAGTTTTCCTGATGCATCATACCAATCAAGGTAAACGTTTTTACTAGTGGCTGCCGTATCGCTTCCTTGCAAAATATAAATCTTATACCAAACAGTTTCCGCCTTATTATAAATGGATTTATCAAAATGTATATGGATCTTTTCAGGAGCGGCCCTATCAGCATAAACACCCATCATCGAATCGATCTGCTGTGCAAAAACCATATTGACAGCAAATAATGAAAGTGTAGACAATACAATACCAATAATATGCTTTCTCATTCAAGGATATTTTACAATGATCGACTTAAGCGTCGAACAAGAATAGTCATAAAAATTCGGGGTACTCAAAAAAACAGGGGAGGAGAAAAATCTTTTAACTATAATTATTCTACAAGTTCAAATTCAATTCCAGTACAATTTTCTTTTTCTATTGCATTTTTAAGTTCTTCCGAAACAAAATAGGAATTAGCATTTTTTAAATTAGACAATTGAAAAAAGTGCTGATTGGTATTTGAATGCAACTTGAAATTATGTATTTTAACTCTTTCTGGATAAATTAATGATTCCTGTAATTGTTTAAATTCAACGTAATTAGAAATACTGATTTCCCGGATTTTTATAAACCCTGAACCTTCTATCCAATTTTCAGATTTCTCAAAATCAATAAAATCATTACGAAAAATTATAGGATTTAAAATCCAGTAATTAAGAATTTCTTTTTTTACAATTAATTTTATTTCGACTAACTGTAATTCCGAATTGTTTGCATATTTTTCAATAATACTTTTTAGTTTATCACTTAATATTAAAAATCGTCCTAAAGTAACGTCGCTTATTAAATCTGTTTTCTTAGCTAACCTACTAAGTATAATATCTGGAATTAAAACATGTTCATCTAGATATCCAAGTTTTTGATACCATATATGACTCTCATCATCAATTGAGACTTTATGGACTGCATGTTGACATTGTGGATATGTCGATCCAATTATAGATTTATTTGTTGAATGTTCAATTTTAAAATACTCCATTCTAGAAAGTTATATAATCAAAATTTACGCCTAAAATAGGACTAGGATATATGTAATTTTTTGGGACAAGTAAATTTTGATTCCAATAAAATTCATACAATATTTTTTTTGGAAATTATGAATAGATTGCTGCGATTGGGGATATGTTTTCCCAATTACATTAATGTCAGAACTATTTAGAATTGAATAATATTTCATTTTTATAAATCACTTAACCAATTCTTTTAGTTACCAAGTTGGATTTACTTCTAACCTTGGCAATAAAATTTCAAATTCTTTCAAACAAAAGAATATAACCTAATGAAACATGAAGCTAATCTATAATATATGGAATACCGTGAAAACATCGACTTTTTAACTTACTATAAAGTTGTGCTGAATATTTCATTTTTACAATACAAAAGGGCTGCAGTTTTGGTGCAGCCCTCTTTATTTGATGTGGCCCCAGCTTGAAAGCCGGGGTTAACGTATTTCTTTAGAAGTTTTTACTCACCTCAAATTCAACTCGGGAGACGATTGACTTCCATTTTTCACTTTTCACTTTTATCTTTTCACTAAACTCCAAGGCTCCATCCCTCACGATAAGTTCGCTTCACAAACTGATTCGCCTCATCAAAGTTGGTGATCTTCATGTTTGGTCCGTCCCAAAGCAGTTTAATGCCGCGGCCTGGATGCTCGATTGCGCCTTTGCTGTTTTTCTTTTCAATATTATAACTACGCAATGCGAGGTTACCCATGAGGATACTTTCGGTAAGCGGACCAGCAATATCAAAATGTGAACTCAGGTTCTTAGCAAGATCAGTTCCGTAACCTGCAATGGAAGCTTCTACCCATGCTGCATAGTGACCTGCATCACCGCCTTTCACACGCATCACGGTGTTTGGGACAATGGTAGTTTTGGTAAGTGAAGTAGGTAATAATTGTGGATTGATACCATAAGTGCCACACATCATTTTACCTTTTGTTCCGATGAAAATGGCTCCGTTGCCACCATCACCCATCATTTCATTTGGCCCTAATTCTTCTGGACGTTCTGGTTGAATACCACCATCCATCCAATGCAATTTCAAATCAGGTTTACCATCTTTGCCCTTGAAAGTTAAAATGATATGCGATGAAACCGGACCGCTTTCTGGGAAGTTAGCCTTCGTCCAGTTAGCGATGTATGGAGTTGATATACTGCACTCAGCTCCATCAGGATAACCTAATCCCAACACCGCAAATGCAGGTGCCATGATATGACAGGCCATATCGCCTAATGCGCCAGTACCATAATCCCACCAGCCACGCCAGTTAAAAGGAATCAAACCTTCTACATAATCTTTTTTAGGTGCGGTACCCTGCCATAGATCCCAGTCTAATCCAGCTGGAACTGCGGGTTTATCTTTCGACCAGCCAATGCCTTGTGGCCAAACTGGACGGTCGGTATAACAATAAATAGTGTGTACATCGCCAATGATTCCAGCGTTAAACCAATCCACCAGCTGACGAACACCATCGCCAGAAGAACCTTGGTTACCCATTTGCGTAACCACTTTATAGCGGTGTGCCGCTTGGGTAAGCATACGTGCTTCGTAGATATCGTGGGTCAAAGGTTTTTGAACGTACACGTGTTTGTTCAATTGCATGGCAGCCATGGCAGCAACAGCGTGTTGGTGATCTGGAATAGAGACAGACACAGCATCGATGTGTTTGTGTTCTTTATCGAGCATTTCGCGATAGTCTTTATAGACTTTTGCGTTGGGGTAGCGCTTAAGGCTATTCCCACATTGACGATCGTCTACATCACATAAGAATGCGATATCGGCTTTGCCGCTTTTATAGAAGTTCCAAAGATCGCTTTCGCCTTTACCGCCAGCGCCGATACCGGCAACTTGCAATTTATCGCTTGGAGCTACAAATCCACGGCCAAGCACGTGGCGCGGAACAATGGTAAAACCTGCAAGAGCCAATGCACCGTTGCGTATAAAACCGCGGCGCGAATTGTTGTTGGGTTCATTTTTTTTCATGGAAGAATCGTTGGTATTGATAGAAGAAAATTTAGGAAATGAATTTATTGAAATTGTCACATACTTTCAGAATAATTATTTGAACGAAACATTCTATTTATCTGTTATAGAATCGATGCCTACAAACTGTATCTTTAAGAACAATTCAATTGTCATATAAAATTTAGAATATGTCTACCGATTTAGTAAAGCAGCTAAACCAAATGCGTGAGTATTTTAACACAGGTGCTACACGCAGTTATGCATTTCGTAAAAAACAATTAGAAGTTTTGAAGCAAGCCGTGCAGGATCACGAAGAAGAGATCTATGCGGCTTTATTTACAGACTTAAAAAAGAGTAAGGAAGAGTGCTGGGTTACCGAGAATGGTTTTTTTATGGCAGAGATGAGTGCCATGTTGAATAACTTAAAGTCTTGGATGGAACCTGAATCAGTTTCTACCAATATGCTCAACCTTCCATCGAGTAGTAGAATTGAAAAAGACCCAATGGGTGTAGTACTCATCATTGGTCCATGGAACTACCCCTTTCAATTATTATTTGCACCCTTAATTGGAGCAATTGCTGCAGGTAATGCGGTGGTATTGAAGCCCAGTGAATTTGCACCGGCAACAGCTGTTCTGATGCAAAAGATCATCGAATCTGTTTTCCCGAAAGAATATATTTTATATGTGCCAGGTGATGGAGCTACCGTAATTCCTGAAATGATGCAGCATTTTCGATTCGACCATGTGTTCTATACAGGAAGCACTACTGTTGGTAAAATCATTTATAAAATGGCCGCAGAAGAATTGGTACCTGTGACTTTAGAGTTAGGTGGCAAGAGCCCTTGTGTGGTTGAAACCGATGCAAATATTAAAATTGCTGCGAAAAGAATTGTGATGACGAAGTTCTCGAATGCCGGACAGATGTGTGTGGCACCAGATTATGTATTGGTGCACGTTTCCAAAAAAGAGGCTTTGGTAAAAGCGATGCGTGAGACAATTGATCAGTTTTTTGGAGCAAAAGCTGAGGACTGCGAAAACTTTGGAAAGATCATTAATCACAAACAGTTTGATCGCTTAGTAACTTATTTGAATGATGGCAGTATTATTCAGGGTGGAAGAACAGATCGTGATAAACTATTCATCGAACCCACATTGTTAGAAAATGTTTCCACGGATAGTAAAGTAATGAAGGATGAAATTTTCGGACCAATTCTTCCCATACTTACTTTTCAAACGATGGAAGAAGCCAAAGCAATTATTGCAAAGAATCCAAACCCTTTGGCTTTTTATGTGTTTACAGAAAGTAGTACGATTGAACAAGCTTGGTTAGACGCAGTTCCATCGGGTGGTGCTTGTGTAAATAATGCAAGTTGGCATTTGACGAATCATAAATTACCATTTGGGGGCCGAGGTTATAGCGGTATGGGAGCCTATCATGGACATACTTCTATTGAAACATTCAGTCATCGGAAATCGGTATTAAAAACGCCTACTTGGTTTGATCCTGCCATGAAGTATCCTCCATTTAATGGCAAATTGGGAATGTTTAAATTGGTGATACGATAAATGAAAAAAGGATTCATGAAAACTGTGTTGATTGTTGTTCCATTATTAATCGTGGCAGTATTGCTAATGAAAAAGAAAGATATGAGTTATAGACAATCTATTTTGAAAACCATTTACCCCGCAATTATGTTACCGGGAAAATTATTTGGATCAAAAAATGCGATTCAAAAGAATACAGCTAGTATAAAACCTTCAGTAGATTTCTATTCCTTGAAAGTTGCATTGAATAATGGAACTGTTTTAGATTTAAATCAGTTCAAGGGAAAGAAAATAATGCTTGTTAATACGGCGAGCGACTGCGGTTATACTGGGCAATATGCTGAGTTAGAAAAATTATATCAGGAGCACAAAGAACAATTAGTGATCATTGGTTTCCCGGCCAATGATTTTAAAGAACAAGAAAGTAAAGACGATGCGGCGATTGCAGAATTCTGCAAGATCAATTATGGGGTAACTTTTTATCTCGCAAAAAAATCACAGGTGATCAAAGGTGCTGAACAGAATCCGATATTCAACTGGTTATCCAATAAAGACTTGAATGGTTGGTGCAGTCAGGAGCCTAAATGGAATTTTTGTAAATATCTGGTAGATGGTAGTGGAATGCTCACCCATTTCTTTGCTCAAACAGTTTCGCCTTTGGATCCACAGGTAGTTGATCTGTTTAATTAGTGAAAATTCTTATCTTTTCAACTTACTAACCTCTCTTCACTTTTATCTTTAAATCTTTTATCTTAAATGGGGCATTTCTGATGGTAATCAATTAGGTCTATCTGCGCCTGTTCAAATTGATAGCCTTTATAGTATCGATACATTTCATCGAGTACCGCTTCAATTTCTTCAACGGTGGTTAGTGTTACCAATCTTCCTCGGAATTCTTTAATATTTGGTAGGCCTTTTAGATAATTAGTATAGTGTCTGCGCATTTCGAAGATGCCGATTTTTGGTCCCTTCCATTCGAAAGATTTGTGTAAGTGTTTTTTACAAACTTCAATTCTTTCTTCAAGCGTTGGTGCGGCCATCAATGTTTTGTGTTGCACAAAATGTTTGATCTCACGAAAGATCCATGGATAACCGATCGCGGCCCTTCCAATCATGATTCCATCAACACCATAACGTTCTTTATATTCTAAAGCTTTTGGTGCAGAATTGATATCTCCATTTCCAAAAATCGGGATCTTGATGCGTGGGTTATTTTTCACTTTCGCGATCAAGGTCCAATCTGCTTCCCCTTTATATAATTGCGCCCTTGTTCTTCCGTGAATGGCTAAAGCCTTAACGCCTGCATCTTGTAATCGCTCTGCAACTTCTTCAATATTTTTGCTGCTGTCATCCCAACCTAATCTGGTTTTTACAGTAACAGGTAGCTTGGTACTTTTTACAACTGCATCAGTTAAACGGATCATCAGATCAACGTCTTTCAAAACACCTGCGCCAGCTCCCTTGCTCACCACTTTTTTTACAGGGCAGCCGAAATTAATATCCACTAAATCGGGATTAACAGTGTCTACGATTTTAGCGCTGAGTGCCATGGCGTCTTCATCACCACCAAAGATCTGAATCCCAATAGGCCGTTCATAATCGAAAATGTCTAATTTCTGACGACTCTTAATGGCATCACGAATCAGTCCTTCACTACTGATAAATTCAGTATACATGAGGTCGGCCCCATTATCCTTGCAGACAGCCCTGAATGGGGGGTCGCTAACGTCCTCCATTGGAGCGAGTAGTAAAGGGAAATCGGGTAAAACTATCTTGCCAATATTAACCATCGTATTATTTTGGGCCCTTTCGGTAGAAATGGAGCTTGCCTTTTATCCATTATCTTGCAGGCGCATTGTACAAAAATGCAAATTTACACTCTTATTTCAGATTTGCATGCGTCAGAAGATCGAATTGAATTATCCTTCACAATTTGCTTTATTATTGGCCTTGTTAGGATTGAGCCTGGTTGTAAGCAGTGCGATCGTTTTGGGAATTGGCGCTGAATGGCTACATGTGCCCATGAAATCGGTGACTACAGTCATGAACGAACCCAAAAACGTCAATGTTTCTCGATTTTTGAATACGCTGGCTTCATTTCTGGCTTTTGGATTGCCAACCCTTATTCTTGGTTTTATTGTTAATATTAAAGCATTTGAATTTTTAGGATTTAATACCAAAATGAGTGCAAAACAGGTTGTAATTGTACTCATGATCGCATTTGTGGGATTGATCCTGAGTGGCGCATTGGGCGAAATCAATCAGGCGATTCCATTACCTGCAAAGTGGTGGGCTGCTGCGAAAGAAGCGGAGGCGAAATATAAAGAGAGCATGATGTCGATGGTTACGATGAAAACCACCACAGATTACTTATTATCATTGATCGTGATGGCAATTGCACCCGCCATTTTTGAAGAAATGCTTTTTAGAGGAGCCTTGCAAAAAATTTTTGTGGGATGGATCAAGAATAGTTTTTGGGCGATACTCTTGGCAAGTATACTTTTTAGCGCCATCCATTTTTCTTTTTTTGGATTTCTTCCAAGAGTGGCGTTGGGTATGATCTTAGGCTATGTTTTTTATTTTAGTAAAAACCTGTGGCTGAACATTTTCATCCACTTTTTGTATAATGGTATAATAGTTACGCAGTTATTTGTGGCAACGAAACAGGGCAAGCAGCTCGACAAAGCAATGGATGAGACCATGCCTATTTGGTTGGGTCTGATTGCTGTGGTGAGTATTTTTGTTTTAATGCGTTTGTTTAAGCAGGAATCTGATTTGGAATTGGCAATGCATCCAGTTGCTTCAAAAGAAATAGAATTAAACGAGTATGAAAAATTGGGATAAAATATTTAGCACCAAAAATCTAGCAGAAGCTAGTATCATCCAGGGTTTATTAGAAGAAAATGAAGTGCCCGTTCAAATCCTTAACAAACAGGATAGTAGCTATCCTATGTTTGGAGACATCGAATTATACGTTCCAGGTCATTTAAATATTACTGCCAAGCAGATAATCGAAAAAGCCTTATTGAATTAAGTTCAGATAGCATTTAGCCTCACATAATTTTTCTTACCTTGCTGTTGATACTGCCAATGCAGTACTGTTTTTATGGCTTTCAACCTCTCTGTTTTTAAGACCCGCGCTATTAGTGCCGTTATTTTTGCAGCCATTATGATTAGTGGGCTGGTGTATAATCAATGGACTTTTCTTGCGCTTTTTACAGTAATCAATTTTGGATGTTGGTGGGAATTTCATCGCTTGATGGAAAAGATTGATCCGACGTATAAAAATGTCCCAAACCTTTTGCGTTATTCGATGATGCTAATTGGATTTGCTTATATGCTCTATATGTCAAACCCGCTAATTTTTCCATTTGGAAAATGGAATTTGCATGATTTAGGGGGCTATTTTTTAATTGCGATGGCAGCATTATTCTTATTAGGAGTGGTGCTTTTTTATAAAAAAGTAAACATCAATAACCTCTTAACACTGTTAGCTGGGTTCCTTTATATTTCTTTAAGCTGGGGATTGATGATCAAATTAAGAGGTAGACTAAATCCTTATGAGCAAGTGGATGCTGGCGTTTTAATACCGGTTATTTTGATAGCATCGATATGGGTCAATGATACTATGGCGTATATCGCTGGATCATTGTTTGGAAGGAGACCCCTCACTTCTATTTCTCCTAAAAAAACTTGGGAAGGCACCATTACTGGCGTCATACTTTCCGTTTTAGTGGTTAGTTATGGCGGGCAATATTTTCATTTGCCATTTCGCTTATTGATCCTCATTTCTTTTTTGGCATCTGTGATGGGCACTTTTGGCGATTTATTCGAAAGCAAATTGAAGCGGATGGCAGGCGTTAAAGATAGCGGCAGCATGATGCCTGGTCATGGTGGATTCTTAGACCGCTTTGACTCTTTATTGATAGCAACACCCTATGTTTGGCTATTTGTAGACATGTTTATTGCGTAGTAGCTGATCGAATTTGTTCAAGACATTCGAACATCTATTACATTTGCAGCTCAAGTTGAAAAAATGACGATACACAAAGAAGGATACCAATCAATTGGAATAGGAGCACTCATTTTTGGTGTGCTTAACCTAATTTCTTTCACTTTTTTAAGTGCCACCCTCCCTTGGCTAGCATTGGTGATATTTATTTTAACACTAGGCATTTTTCTTTTTTTGGTTTCATTTTTTAGAATCCCCAATAGGGTTTTTACGATCAATGCAGATCAGATCATTTGTCCGGCCGATGGGAAAGTAGTGGTAATTGAAGAAGTAATTGATTCGGAATACTTTAAAGACAAACGTATTCAGTTAAGTGTGTTCATGAGTCCGGCCAATGTGCACGTGAACAGGAACCCGGTAGACGGCGAAGTGGTTTATAATCAATATCATAAGGGCAAATACTTGGTTGCCTGGCATCCAAAATCATCCACTGAAAACGAACGTTGGAGTGTAGTTGTAAAGAACCCTCATGGAGAATTATTGTACAAACAGATCGCTGGAGCACTAGCCAAAAGGATCTGTAATTATACCAAAGTGGGTCAGCAAGTGAAGCAAACCGACGAATATGGCTTTATTAAATTTGGTAGCAGGGTAGATCTATTATTGCCTTTAACGGCCAAGATCCATGTAGAATTGAATCAGGTAGTGAAAGGAGGAATTACCGTTTTAGCAAGCTGGTAACATAATTTTATTAAAAAAAGCTTAAATTCGGGTATAAAAAATTAAGACCTATATGAAAAAATTACTTGTTTTAGCTACAGCTGCATTTTTATTCACTGGCGTAGCATTTGCACAAACAAAAGATAAGGATCAGAAAAAAGCTGATATGAAAGAGTGCTGCAAAAAAGACGCTAAAGGAAAAGAGTCTTGCAGTAAGGATATGAAAGACAAAGATGCTTGTAAGAAAGACGGTAAAGAAAAAGACTGTTGCAAAGACAAGGATAAAGATGCAAAAGGAACAAAAGAAGCTCCTAAAACAAAAGCATAATTTCTTTTTAATATAAAATTTAAAAGAGCCGTCCCGATGAATTGGGACGGCTCTTTTATTTATAAAATATCTTCGAGTTCTTTCAGATGGTGAATCATGTAAGTTGATTTAACTGTTGGTTCAACTTTTAAGTGGTTCACAAAAATGGTATCCATCCCGGCGTTGATACCACCTTGAATATCGGCATCCTGGTTGTCGCCAATCATAATACTTTCTTCTAATACGGCTCTTGCTTTTTGAAGTGCGAATTCAAAGATCTCTTTATTAGGCTTTAAACTATTACTTGCTTCAGAGGTAATTACCTGATCAAAATATTTAGTGAGATTGCTTTCTCTTATTTTATTGTGTTGCACCGATTCAAAACCATTGGTAACGAGGTGCATTTTATAATCCTTGTTTTTTAAATATTCAAGGATCTCAACAGTATAGGGAAATAATTTTTTCTTGGTAGGTAAGATATCTAAAAATTGAACCGACATTTTTCTTGCCAAAGGCTCATCAGCGATTTTGAATTCGAGCAAAGCCAACCACATCCTTTTCCAGCGTAATTCTTCTTGCTTGATAAAACCCTTAGTATATCTGTCCCATAAACGATGGTTATGAAAGCTATAGTGGGTAAAAAATTGTTCAAAATCGGATACACCCCTGTCTATGAGCGAATTTGTTTCATAGAGGTCTGCCAATGTTTCTTTAGAATTGGCTTCGAAATCCCATAAAGTATGATCGAGGTCGAAAAATAGCTGACGATATTGCATGGGCACAAAATACGAACAAATACAATCGGAGGTTAAGCAAAAATCAGCGAACTTTGCAAACTTAAAGCAATCGTATGAACATTATTATCACTGGCGCATCGAAAGGAATTGGGAAATCAATTGCAAAAGCATTTGCACAACCAGGCAATCAATTATTCTTGTGTAGCAGGAATGAAAAAGAATTAATCGCCACCGTTGTAGACCTTCAAAAGGATCATCCAGATACCGTTTTTAATTATCGCGCAACTTATATGGGCAATAAAACGGATGTGATACACTTTGCAGATTGGTGTTTAAAATTTGGAGTGCCAGATATTTTAATTAATAATGCTGGGCAGTTTATTCCAGGCAGTATTCATAATGAGCCAGAAGGACATTTAGAAAAAATGCTCGAAATAAATTTATATAGTGCCTATATTCTTACTCGTAGATTATTGCCTGCAATGATCAAGCAAAAAGCTGGACATATTTTTAATGTATGTTCTATTGCTTCACTCAATGCCTATGCAAACGGTGGTGCGTATAGCATCAGCAAATTTGCATTATTGGGATTCAATAAAAACTTGCGCGAAGAAATGAAACCTAATGGAATCAAAGTAACTGCTGTGATTCCTGGGGCTACGATGAGTGCTAGTTGGAAGGGAGCTGATATTGATCCAAATAGAATCATGGAAGCCAATGATATTGCTACCATGGTATATGCTGCATCTCAATTATCGCCACAAGCAGTGGTAGAAGATATTGTAATGCGTCCGCAATTAGGGGATCTATAATTCTGATTCTATTGATAATAAGATTTGCCAGGCATCGCTTACTCTTTTTTGATTAAGTAGCTCGGCGGCATACTTATGCAATTCCAATTCCATTTCTAAAGGCGTGATTGAAAAGTATTGGATGATGTTCTTCAACCTTTCATCTTCAAATACGGGATCGATCTCTGGAATGGTTTGTACATTAGCTAGTTGTCCCAAATGATTGCCGGTTAAGATGGTACTATTACGAATACCAATTGGCAATTGATCAATGCCAATGGCTAGTGCTGTATTTGGCTTGTCGATTTGAAACATATTGCTCGCGTCTACTCTGCAATACCAGTCGCCACCCATTCTTGCAACAAGGTGTAATTGCTGCTGATCGATACTGCCATCTTTGCCAATAACAGCATCATTAACATGCATACACAATACTTCAGCGATCACTAATTGTCCGGATCCACCTACTTCGCCAAGGCTTTTTGTTTCAATGACTTTACATTCCATCTGAATGTTCGATTCTTTTACCATCGGTGGTTTTACCAATGTGGCGGCTGTTTTTGTAAAGCCCGCTTTTACAAACTCGTCTACCTCTTTTGCATATTCACAACTCGATAAGCTTGTTTGTTGAACCATTTCATAGTCAACAATATTGATCACGCATTCTGGTAATTCAAGAATATTATCGAAAGTATCTTTTGTGGTATTGTTGCGCATTCTTCTTGTACAAGAAAAAATAACGATCGGAGGGTTGTAAGAAAACAGATTGAAAAAACTAAATGGCGAAAGATTTACTTCACCGGCTTTACTGATGGTACTTGCAAAGCAGATGGGCCTTGGAGAAATGGCAGCTTGAAGCCACTGCATTTTTTCGGGTGTTGCCAAGTTTTTAAAATCGATGAACATAACAACTAGATTTTCTTTTTACTAAGAATTGAAAAACTACTTTCTTCTTTTACAATGCTGTTTGTTAAGATACCGATACCTTGAATTTCCATTTCAATGGTATCTCCTTCTTTCAACCATTGAGCAGTAGCATTGGGATCATTTAATTTAGCGGTGATATTATTTTCAAGAAAACAACCGGTGCCTACAGTACCACTGCCAATAACATCGCCAGGTTGAAGATCTGCTCCATAAGAACATCGTTCAATGATTTCAGCAAAGGTCCAATTCATTTCTGAAAGATTTCCGCCACTTACTTGCTCACCATTTACTGCACACTTCATTTCAAGATTCCAATTCTTGCCAGTATGTCCAGATGTTGCAGGCACTTCATATTGTTCTAGTTCATCGATTGTAACCAAACAGGGCCCGATTGCAGTTGCAAAATCTTTTCCTTTAGCTGGTCCTAAGTGCAATTGCATTTCCTCCAACTGTAATTTTCTTGCGCTGAAATCATTAAAGATCATGAGTCCGCCGATATACGCATCAGCTTCTTCTGCGGGAATATTTCTCCCGTGTTTACAAATTACAATGGCAGCTTCTAGTTCAAAATCAAGTTCCTCTAAATGGTCGGGCATGCATTTAATTTCGCCCGGACCTTGTATACTATGATGGTTGCTGAAATAGAATACAGGGAACTGATCATACAATGCCGTTAATGGTGCTTGTTGATTTTTTCTGGTTGCAGAAGCGTGTTCGCGAAATGCAAAAGCATCTCGGCAGGATGTAGGAAAAGGTACTGGTGCCAATAAATTCAACTCATCTGCGGGCACACCACGATCTGCATTAATTCTGCCAGATTTGATGGCTGCATCTACTTGCTGGGCAATTGGATACATATCATCCCAGTAGTGTAAAAACATATTCATGCTATTGGGTAATTCGGGATGCATGAGGTCGCAGTCGAATAATAGTCCATCTACTAAAAAAGCCAATTGATCGTGTCCTTCGTTGAGGTAAGATACCAGTTTCATACGCTTACAAGTTGAATTGCGAAAATAGGTTAAAAAGGGTAGTGCTTGTCTCTTGCTTTTATTCCAAATTGTTATTATCTTGGTTTTGAAAGCTGGTTATATCCCACTATCTCCCGCCCAATATTTCAATTTCGTTCATTACAAAAAAATGTAAGCGCGTTATGATGGATAGAGAGGATATATATGTTATTACTAGGAATAGCAATTGGTCAACTGAAAAAGTTGATGCCGCCTTAAAGCAGGATGTTTATAATGATACAACTGCTTGGAAAAAATTTCTCCGATTATTTTTATTGATAGTAGCCATTGGATTTGTAACAGCAGGTATCGTTTTCTTCTTTACCTATAATTGGGATGGATTGAATAAATTCCTAAAAATAGGATTAATTGAATTCATCCTATTTACTACCATCATGGTAGCGCTGTTTGCTAAGATCAGTGAATTGATAAAGAATATTTTGTTAACTGCAGCCTCGGTATTAGTTGGAGCATTGTTTGCCGTATACGGACAGATTTATCAAAGTGGTGCAACTGCATATGATTTTTTCCTTGCATGGACTGTATTTGTAACGGTCTGGGTACTCGTTACCAATCATGCATTTTTGTGGGCCTTTTTTCTGTATTTGTTGAATATCACATTTACGTTTTATGTTCAATTGGAGACAAGTCGAATTGCTGAGGGTCAGGCATTTCTGATGGTGTTATTAATGAATGGAATTTGGCTATTGCTATTTTTATTGCTTTCTAATAAGTTTGATTATTTCAAGGTTGCAAATTGGTTGAAAAATTTAGTATTTATTTACATTGTATCGGTTGCGACACTTTCTGTTTGGGAAGGAATTGCAGAAAAATTCCAAGCCATTTTATATGCACTGATCGCCTGTACATTGGTAATTTATGTTTTAGGATTGAAATATGCGTTTGCAAAGAAAAACCTCCTATTTCTTGCGGTCATTCCATTCAGTTTCATTGTTATACTAACAGCCTTTTCAGGGAAAGTATTACCCAGAGAATGGGTGTTATTGGTCAATGGTGTTTTTATCACTGTTAGTGTAGGATATCTGATAAAATATTTACTAGTAATTCAAAAATCAGAAAAATGGAAAAGCTAGATCATATCAAAAAATTACTAGAAGAAATAAAGCATTCAGAGGGAGAAGGATTTGTTTTGAATCAGACGAATCTATCTGAAGAAATATCGAAATATGAAAAGGAGAATGCAAGTTTAGTTATTAAAATAATAACCATCCTAGGAGGGATTCTTGGAAGTAGCTTTCTGGTTGCTTCTATTAGTGCCTTGTTTAATTTAAATAGCAAGCCAGTTTATATACTGAGTTTTGCAATTTTTCTGATACTAGTTTCAGTAATCTCCAGTAGGTTTATAAAGCTATTGATCTTCGATACAATTTTTGTATCTACACTTTTATGGGGCATTTTATTGGTTTTGATAAGTTTAGGCGGATTGAAAGTTGATGAAAAATCAATCACCCTATACTTTCTTTTAATGGGGGTATTTACGATAGTAATTTCAAAAAACACTTATCAGTCACTGATAGCATTACTAATTATTGCAGGAAGTTTGTTGTGGCTGATAAAGATCTCAACCTATTTTTGGCTATTTCATGTATATAATCTAATCATTGTTTTTGCACTGGTTCAAGTTTTTCTAAATGAAGCAAAAATCATTTCCGCAAAGCAGTATTTATCAAATTTATATGGCACTTTAAAAATCGGACTAATTATCATTTTTATCATTAGCCTTGGGTTGATTAGTGTAAAAGCTGAGATACTGTTTCATTTATATTATAGCTGGATTTCCTCTATTGCACCCATTGCTGCTGTTTTAATATTCATGAACATCCTATTGAATAAATTAGAAGTAGTGGAAAAAAATAGCAGAACTCAGATTTATATAATCAGTGGAATTGTATTAGCTCTGACTGTTATATCTCCGGCAATTATAGGGTCAATATTAGTGTTGCTACTTTGCTTTTATGTAAATTATAAAACCGGCTTTGCAATTGGGGTTCTCAGCCTTATTTATTTTGTATGTATGCTTTATTATGAACTTGATTATAGCCTTTTAATTAAATCAGAAATGCTTTTTGTAACTGGTATTATATTTGGTGGCATCTATTTTTTCAACGCAAAAAAATTGGTGACCGATGAAAAAATTTAAATTGATTTTGATCTTGCTGAATCTAGTTGCATTATTAGCTTTCGTAAATTATTCGGCCATTCAAAAAGAAAAAATTTTGAATGACGGAAAACTTATTTTTTTAGAGCTAATAGAAAATAATGCCAAGACGCCTTTGATTCAAGGCGACATGGTTAGATTAAAATACAAGATTGTAAAAGGACTGATTTTTGACACACTCTACAAACGTGGGTATGTGGTTGTGAAACTTGATTCTAATTCAATTGCCGAAAGGATCAGATTTCAGCAAAAGCCAAATCCAATCAATGAAAATGAATACCTCATTGAATATAGTAAGGGATATTTTTCATTGAATATAGGAGCTGAAAACTTTTTCATTCAGCAGGGTGATGCCAAAAAGTATGCAATTGCAAAGTATGGAGCCGTAAAAGTGGATGCCAACGGCAATAGTCTATTAATGGGCTTATATGATGAGCACTTGAAGAAAATAGAATAATTGCTTACCTTTTACTAGCAATTATTACTGTTTATGAAGACAAGAATTTGTTTTGTTTTTTCTTACCTAATGATCTCTATTCAATTACTCCTTGCGCAAGGAAGTACTCATAGTTGGATTCGTGTAAATCTATTAGGCTATCCTACGAAATTTATTAAAGTTGCTGTATGGTGTAGTAAGGATAAAATTGCATTAAAGGATTTTGAATTAGTAAATGCGGCCAATCAACAGGTTGTTTTCAAAAGTAGTGCGGGAGAATCGTTTGGGGCTTATGGTCCATTTAATACTACTTATCGATTAAACTTTTCATCTTTTCAGAAACCAGGTAAATATTTCTTAAGAACTGGAAAAACAACATCACCCATTTTCACGATTAGCGATACTGTATATAAATCCGCTGCCGATTTTTGTTTGCGCTATATGCGTCAGCAAAGAAGCGGGTTCAATCCTTTTTTAAAAGATAGCTGCCATACGCATGATGGGTATACAGTTTATGCACCTGTTCCCGATGGAACACATATTGATGTGAGTGGTGGTTGGCATGATGCAAGCGATTACTTGCAATATTCGGCCACTTCAGCAAATGCAACCTATCATTTATTGGCTGCTTATCGTGATTTTCCAAAGGTGTTTGCTGATACGAAGCAGGCAAATGGATTAGATGGTAAGAATGGCATTCCTGATGTAGTGGATGAAGCAAAATGGGGATTGGATTGGTTACTCAAAATGCATCCCAAAGACGATTGGTTATTTAATCAATTAGGTGATGATCGTGATCATCGTGGTATGCGCATTCCTAAAGAAGATAGTTTTTATAATAAGGGTTTTGAAAGACCCGTATATTTCTGTTCAGGTGAACCACAAGGATTATTCAAATACAAGAACAGGGCAAATGGTGTAGCATCCACTGCTGGAAAATTTGCAAGCAGTTTTGCATTAGGGTATCAAGTGCTCAAAAAATGGAATCCTACTTATGCCAATACATTGTATAAGAAAAGTTTCACTGCCTATCAATTGGGTTTGAATAAACCAGGTGTTGCGCAAACTGCTCCCGGCGGTGCTCCTTATTTTTATGAGGAAGACGATTGGAAAGATGATATGGCTTTAGCAGAAACGCAGTTATATCAAATCACTAAAAATAAATCGTACCTGAATAATACTTATCAAAAGCTGCACAGGTCGTCCGACTCTACCTGGATGGGTAACGATACGATGCACCATTATCAATGGTATCCTTTTATTCAATTAGGCGTAAACGAATTGGCTAAGTATTATCAGCATTCAACAATGGCAACAGAAACGATGCTATATTATCAAGATAATATTTATAATGTTTGGAATAAAGCAAAGCACAATGCATTTTTTAGAGGCGTACCATTTACATGGTGTAGCAATAATCTAACAACATCTTTTGCCATTGAATGTTACTGGTTTCGTAAACATGAACAGCTATCTGATTATCAAGAATTGGAACAATCGAATTTCGATTGGTTATTTGGATGTAATCCTTGGGGAACCAGTATGGTATATGGGTTGCCATCTAATGGAGATACCCCTGTAGATCCGCATTCGGCTTTTACGCATTTAAAAAACTATCCTATTGATGGTGGATTGGTAGATGGACCAGTTTACACATCCATCTATAAAAACCTAATTGGAATTAAATTAATTCATGAGGATAATTATGCAACATTTCAAAGTGATCTGGCTGTGTATCACGATGACTATGGTGATTACAGCACCAACGAACCAACCATGGATGGTACTGCATCTTTGATCTATTTGTTGGCAGCGAAAGCAGCTGAATCAAATCAAGAAATCAAATACAGTGTAGTAAATCCATCGTATCAATCAAAATCAAAAACATTGGTTAAATCGCATGGGGCAATTGTTAGGTCTGACTCAACCTTAAAGGAATTAGCCATCGTATTTACTGCAGATGAATTCGGGGAAGGGTTGCCAACGATCATCAAAACTTTAAATAAAAATAATGTATGGGCATCCTTCTTTTTTACTGGAAGATTTTATAGGAACCCGCTGTTTCAAAATGAGATTGACCAATTAGCAAAAAGCTCCAATTATTTAGGTCCGCATTCTGACCAGCATTTGTTGTATTGTGATTGGACCAAACGCGATAGTACTTTAATTACTAGGGCAAGATTTCAATACGATTTCAATCAAAATCTAGCATCAATGCCCAAAGACATATATAGCTCATCAAATATCCAATATTTTATTCCGCCTTATGAGTGGTGGAATGATGACATTGTTCGTTGGTGCAATGAAAAAGGAATTACGCTTTTCAATTTTACACCAGGCATAGGTACTAATGCTGATTATGCCTGGCCGGAAATGGGAAATGCGTATAAGTCAAGTGAATTGCTGATCAGCAATTTGAAAAAATTCGAAGCTACAAACCCTAATCATTTGAATGGGGCAATTATATTAATCCATGCAGGAACTGATCCGAGAAGAAAGGATAAATTATACGATCATTTAGATGAAATCATTGCCTACTTGAAAGAAAAGGGTTATCGATTAAAAGATATCCCTGAATTATTTAAATAAATCTACCATCTGTCTTCTTCAGGAATATCTTCTTCTCTTTGTTTGAATTGTTCGCGGGATTTACGTTTTTGTTCTTGTCTCTCTAACATTAATAGCGCAATCAATTTACCGGCATCTTCATTGGGATGATCTGCTAATAATTGTTTCAATTTTTTTTCAGATACATCTACTGCATACAATAAATAAACAAGTTTTGAAAAATCCTTAGCGATGAGGTCGTTGATAGTTGCTACCAATTCATCGAAGGACAATTTTTCCAAAGAAATGAGATCGATATTATTGTTCATGTCATCTGTATTTTTCCATCACCCCCAAACCAAATAATGCGTAATCGTATTTTACGGGATCCGCTGCATCTAAGGTACGCAAGTATTGGGTGAGTTCAACCGCAGCAGCCCAATCAGCTTGTTTGCGATCGAGTAATTGAAAGCGTTTGGCTACTCTTGCCACGTGTACATCAATTGGACAGATTAATTCAGAGGGTTTAATCTTTTTCCAGATTCCAAAGTCGACCCCCTTTTTATCATTTCGAACCATCCATCTCAAATACATATTCAATCTTTTGCAACCCGAATTTTTATCAGGCGTGGCGATATGCTTTCTGGTTCTGTTGGGAGCATCTTCCAATGAAAAAAAATAATGATGAAAGTAAATGAGTCCTTGCTCAACTTTATTTTGATCAATTGACTTTATAATTTTCTCTGGGAAAAATGCAGATTCTAAACTTGTATTTTTTGAATAGTGGTACTTCAGGAATTCTATACAATACAAAAGATCAGTCGCATTAAAAGTTCTGTGCTTGAATTGTAATAGTTTTTTTAGATCCTGATCAGTATGATTCAAACAAAAGTCGTGGGGCGCCATTTGCATCAATTGCATGAGTTCTTTCGACTTATTGATGATGGTGGTTCTATTGCCCCAAGCAAAGATTGCTGCAAAAAATCCTGCGATCTCAATATCCTGTTTTTTTAAAAATAGGTGTGGGATGCAAACTGGGTCGGCCTCAATGAAACTTGGCTGATTATACCTTGTTACTTTTTCATCAAAAAAAGCCTTCAATTGCTGCTGATTTTCCAAGGGCATGTAAGGAGCGTTTTATAGATTAATCGTGAAAATTAGCCTTTCTCAAGGAAATCTTTATATTCTTAATTAACTTTATGACTCACGCTACTTTTTCAACCAATCATCAACAAAGCTATATGAGAAAACAGATTTTCGCAGCTACAGTATTGCTACTGGTTGCTACTTTTTCGCAGGCTCAAACAAAAGCGCCGGCAACAGTTCCAACTTATAAAAATTCAAAAGCTTCTATCACTGATAGGATCAACGATCTCTTGAAACGGATGACCGTTGAAGAAAAAGCAGGTCAGTTGAATCAAGTAAATGGAGGTGTGTTCACTGGTCCGGCAGAAAACGATCCTGGTCAGAAAGCAAAAATACAAATGACTAGAGAAGGGAAAGTAGGATCTTTTCTAAATGTAATTGGTGTTAAGGAAACACTGAATGCGCAAAAAGCAGCTGTGGAAGGAACCCGTTTAGGTATTCCTTTGCTTTTCGGATATGATGTAATTCATGGATATAGAACCATTTTCCCGATCCCGCTTGCAGAAGCTTGTAGCTGGGATTTACCAGGCATAGAAAAAAACGCATCGATTCATGCAAAAGAAGCAGCTTCGGCTGGTGTGCATTGGACTTTTGCTCCCATGTGTGATATCAGCAATGATCCTCGTTGGGGCAGAGTAATGGAAGGTGCAGGAGAAGATCCATATTTAGGTGGCTTGGTTTCAGCGGCAAGAGTAAAAGGGTTACAAGGTGATTTGAATGATGTGAATCATATCATGTCGACCGTTAAACACTATGCTGTATATGGTGCAGTAGAAGCAGGAAGAGAATATAGTAACGTTGATGTTTCAAGGGTAGCTCTTTGGAATAAATATTTACCTCCTTATAAAGCTGCTGTTGCTGCAGGTGCTGCTACAGTCATGAATTCATTCAATGTATTTGATGGTGTTCCAGCAAGTGGGAATAAATATTTGGTGACGGATGTGTTGGAAAAGAAATGGGGTTTCAAAGGATTTGTAGTGAGTGATTGGGGAAGTTTTGGAGAAATGATTACGCATGGTTATGCAGCAGATGGTAAAGACGCAGCTTTGAAAGCGTTGCAGGCTGGTAGCCATATGGATATGGAATCGAATGTAACTCTTAAGTATCTTCCTGAATTAGTGAAAGAAGGTAAGATCAGCATGAAGCAATTGGATGATGCTGTTGCAAGGGTTTTATATTTTAAATTCAAGTTGGGTTTATTTGAAGACCCTTATAAATTTTCTAACGAAGCAAGAGAATCTGCTACTTTGTTTAGTGCAGCAAATCGTGCAGTTGCATTGGAAGCGGCAAAACGTTCTGTTGTTTTATTAAAGAACAATCATAACGTGTTACCATTAAATGCAACGGGTAAGAAAATTGCGTTGATTGGGCACTATGCAAATAGTAAAGAAGACATGTTCGATTTCTGGGTGGCTAACGGAACTGCTAATGATGCGATTACTGTTTATGAAGGCATGCAAAAAAGATTCGGCGCTTCCAATGTGTTATATAGCAAAGGATACAATGCAGATGCTACATCCAACGAAGCTTTGATCAAAGATGCGGTTGCTACTGCAGATAATGCAGATGTGGTAGTGGTGAATATTGGATTGTCTGGAAAGATGGCTGGAGAAGACAGGGCACTTGGTAATATTAATATTTCAGACGGACAGGTTGCTTTATTAAAAGCCCTTCAAAAAAATGGCCGACCAGTGATTGCGTTGGTGAGTAGCGGTCGCCCAATGGTGCTTACACAAATTCAAGATTATACAACAGCGATTCTTCAAACCTGGATCTTAGGTACTGAAACAGGAGATGCTGTGGCTGCAGTTTTAGCTGGCGACTATAATCCATCTGCAAAAACGGTGATGAGTTTCCCTTATGCACTTGGTCAGGTTCCTATTTATTATAATCATTTTAATACAGGCCGTCCAATTCCAGAAACAGGAGATCAGGGTTGGAAGTCTCGTTACAGAGACCAACCAAACGATCCATTGTATCCATTTGGTTATGGATTGAGTTATACCAATTTTGAATATAGCGGCATGGCAATCAACAAAACTGCGATTCAAAAAACTGAGTCATTACAAGTGAGTATCACTGTGAAGAATACTGGTAAAATTGATGGCGAAGAAGTAGTTCAATTATATATCAGAGATATCACCGCATCAATCGTGCGTCCTGTGAAAGAATTAAAAGCATTCCAAAAGATCTTCTTAAAAGCAGGTGAGAGTAAAGAAGTTAAGTTTACACTTACCGCAAAAGACTTAAGCTTCTACGACGGTGAAGGAAATAGTATTATTGAAGCAGGTGCGTTTAAAGTGATGATCGGTGCGAACTCGAAAGAAGTAACAGAAAAATCTTTTGAGGTAAAATAAGAGATAAAAGATTATAGATAAAAGTGAAGAGTGGAGGGTAATTTAGAAAGTTAAGGGTTTTAAATTTTTAGCTTTCTCTCTTCTAACCTCTCTTCACTTTTATCTTTTATCTCTTCACTAAAATTATCCTATCGCCTGGTTAAGATCGTCGATGAGGTCTTCTACGTCCTCAATCCCCACACTCAACCGAATCAACGAGTCTGTTAATCCGTTTTTGATTCGCTCCTCTCTTGGAATGGAAGCATGCGTCATGGTTGCTGGATGATTGATCAAAGATTCTACTCCGCCTAGACTTTCTGCCAAAGAAAATACTTTGGTGCTACTTAGTACGCGTTTTGCATTTTCTACACTATCGTCTTTTAAAGTAAAACTCATCATGCCACCAAATCCGCGCATTTGTTTTTTTGCAATGGCAAAGTTGTGATGGTCTTCAAAACCGCACCAGTAAACCCTTTGCACTTTTGGATGGTTGCGTAAGAAATGAGCGATCTTCTCGCCATTCTCACAATGCCTTTGCATGCGCACGTGTAATGTTTTAATGCCACGTAATACTAAGAAGCAATCCATCGGACCAGGTACAGCGCCACTTGATTTCTGAATGAAGAACAGTTGCTCGCGCAATTCGGGATCATTCATCATTAAACAACCTTGTATTAGATCGCTATGACCACCTAGGTATTTTGTAGCAGAATGCATCACAATGTCAGCACCCAGTGTTAATGGGTTTTGTAAATAAGGAGATGCGAATGTATTGTCTACACAAAGAATTGCTTTTGCTTTTTTAGCAATCACAGCAACCGCTTCAATGTCTGTAATATTCATCAGTGGATTGGTAGGTGTTTCAATCCAGATCAATTTTGTTTTTGCTGTGATCACCTTGCTGATATTAGTTACATCAGTTGTGTCAACATAAATAAACTTAATACCAAACTTGGCAAAAATTTTCGTGAATAGTCGGTAAGTACCGCCATACATATCGTTAGCAGCAATTACTTCATCGCCTGGTTCTAATAATTTGATCACTGCGTCGGTTGCTGCAACACCACTACTAAAAGCCAACCCGTATTTCGCGTTTTCGATTTGTGCGTAGGCTTCTTCTAATGCTTTTCTAGTTGGGTTCTGACTACGTGCGTATTCAAAACCTTTATTAACTCCTGGTGCTTCTTGTACGAAAGTGGAGGTTTGATAGATGGGAGTCATGATGGCTCCTGTTGATGGATCTGGTTCTGCGCCAGCATGTATATATTTCGTACCCAGTCTCATACTTTTATCTTGATTACTCATAACTATTTCTTTTTAGAAGTTGTTTCTTCAGCCAATACAATCGGAAGAATTGTTTTAATATCATCCCATAGGAAAACTAGATTCGCACCATTTTTTGCATCTTCAAAATAAAGCGTGAAAGCTTCAACTGATTCCGTATTTTTTTCTACATCAATATCTGTTCTGATCAAATCTTTCTTGCTATCGTAGGTAAAATTTCCCCAACAGAAATTGTCTTTATTGAAAATGATGGTCCATTTATTTTCATTTGGCAAACAGTAAACTGTATAGCGACCTTTCGCTAAAATTTTACTGCCAATTTTTAAAGTTCTAAAGGTTTCAATTTCAGTGGCTTCATTTGCGCCAAGTCGCCACATTTCATTGTATTTAATTATCCCACCAAAAATGACTCTGCCATTTTTCATTGGTCTTCCATATATGACCCTTGCAACGGGTTGATCCTTTGCTTTACCACTCATTTTTAGGATGGGATAGTTGGCTGGCCAATAGCTCATATCCATTGGCGACTTATCCAACTCTGTTGGTTTTGGTTGTGCGTAACTGAATAAGGCTGTAAATAGGAAGGCGGCTAATACGAATGACTTCATAAATAGAATCGTTTATTGATAGTAAGAAACAAAGATAAGCGCCTATTGGTTCTGTAATCGGACTAACTCGATTTGTGCAAATTTTTTAACATCCGGGAAAAACGCTTCGTATTGCTCTTTTAAAAAATCGTACTCTTTTTCAAATATTTCGAAAGCAGGTTGATGGTCTGTAAGGTATTTTGTTCTTCGCACTAGTCCGCCAAAACTTTTTTCAATCGCTAATACATTGCGATAATGGAATAACCAATTGTGGGTACTCATATGGGGTAGTTGGAGGGCAAATTTTTCGGGTAAGAAATGGGCATTTTCTTTTAAATGATGGTACACATTTTGCGTGTATGGTTGCCAATCCATTTCACTCAATTCATTCGCATCTAATGCCAAAAAATGATCATAAACCACATCCATAAATGCCCCAGCATAAGTGCCAACAGCGGGCTTGAAAACCTGCTTGCCGATATGGGTAGCAATGTGATGATCGGTGAAATGGTCGATTGCCCGATGTAATCGAATGCCATGTTGTATGCCAATGGGATAGTCGTACTGTTTTTTGCCTTTCACATAATCACTGATCATATTACCCACCAGGATCTCGGGTTGCTCAAATGAAAGGTATGCGTGGGCTAATAAATTCATAGCACAATGATAGTGTAAATGACAGCTATTTTTTAATCCCCTCTGATAAAATCCAGTTAGCAACAATTGTAGCGGCTTCTGGATTGAAGGTTTCATCTATCGCTTCATAAGACTGAGCTTTGAATTTTGATGTTTGAAACAAATGATTCAGTCCAGCTAATTCTTTTGTTTGATAATGCTTGTTGCCCCCTTTCTTAAGTGCTGCATCAATGCCAGCTAAATTTTCAGTGCTGGTAATTTGGATATCGAAAGAACCATTTAGCGCTAAAACTGGTATGTTAATTTTCTGAAGATTTTCTGCTGGTTGATATTTTAAAAAAAAGTTGAGCCAGTACAATCCATTTTGAAATTGCTTAGCGATTTTTAAAAAACTTTCTTCTGGATTTGCATATAGCAGTTCCTTCTCTTTACTATCGCTCACATTCTTTTTCCAATCCGTATAATTGGCTTTCATTTTGTCTGTGATTGTATTGTAATCGGTTGATTGAGCAAACGGTTCATTCAATTTATTGACAACGTCTGTGGCTAGTGCATTGTCGGATTCTGATAGATTTGGTTTGATAACATTCCTTCCCATTTGAAAGTTCCAAATATCCTGACCGGAAATGCCGGGTCCAGCTAGGAATACTAAATAAGTAACTGATTTATTTTTTACAGCCACCATTGGTGCGATCATGCCGCCTTCGCTATGACCCACTAACCCAATTTTATTTTTATCGATATCAGTTCTGCTCAATAAATAATTGATGCTATTGTTTACATCGTATGCGAAGTCAACCGAAGTCAATTTTGTAGGATCACCATTTCCCAAAGTACTTTTTCCTGCGCCACGATCATCTACTCTTAACACTGCAACACCTTGTTTAGTTAACAAGTCGGCCAGCACTGCATAAGATTTATGTCCAAACATGCTACCATCTCTATCCTGTGTACCGCTACCAGAAATGATGATTACCGTTGGGAAACTTGTTTGGTTGTTAGGTTTGGTTAGTGTAGCCCCATAGTGAATTGTTTTGTCTGCGTTATCATATTCCACTTCCTCTGCTAAATATCCAAATGGTTCCTTTGGTGTTTGTGCGCGAACTTTTACTTCAGCTTTTGGGATCTCATCATCCTTCAATTTTTTCATGTCTAATGGAAAAGAACCAAGTCCCTGTGTAAAGGTTCCTGTAAGCGCATCTTTACCATCCCAGCTTGCTCTGTAACCACCTTTAATGAGTTGTATATCGCAGAGTAAACTATCTTTTACCAGTTCAGTTTTATTGACCATTAAGCCAAATGCTTTTTGATCTGGGCTATCGAATAATGCGGAATATCCTTTCTCTGTTTTACTAATGCGAATTACAATACGCAATTTTACTGCACCAGCTTTTAGTGTGCCCATCCATGCTCCAGAGATCTCTTGTGCTTGTATGTTAGAAAAAAACAAAACAGTGGCGAAAAATATGGTGAGCTTTTTCATTGGGTTATTTTGGTTGTTGCTTTTTAAAGAACAAATAGGAAAATGCAAAAGGGACAATCGTAACAATCGCGGTGATGCTCATAAATGCAATGAACCCATATTTTGATGGTAAAAATACGGTTAGAATAGTGATAGTACTACCACCCGCCATCCACATATTTCCTGCAAGTTTATGAGTCTCTCTCCAGTTGTCATCATTCTCTAAAGCCCATGGTGTTCTAAAGCCGGCGAAATAATTGGGCTTGATATCTTTCATATATTTTCCCATAAAAGCAAAGAAAATGCCTAGTGCAGGAAAAATGACTCTTGTAATATTATCTGTTTTATTGGTTGCAGCATAGGTGATCACAAAATTGATAAAAGACATCAATAGGGCAATTGTTAAACCAAGGCGCTGAAAAATTTCGGGAGATTGACCTGCAGTTTTTTTGGGATCAATTTTGGGTAGATTAGTTATTAGCAAGTAACAACCAAAAGATAATGCACTAAACAATAGCGTGATGAAAATCAGCGTAGACTTATCGCTATAATCATTTGGTTTGCCATCCATATCAAAATGGGTAGGTACAATTTTTGGTAGGGTGGGATAAATTGATGCTAAATAAACGATGGGTATTAGAGAGATAATCCCAACAACCCAGAGCATGGTTGATTTATTGTTTTTCATCTCACACTTTATTTTTAGATAAAAATTCTTTGATAGTGGAAAACTCGTAGCCCTTTGCTTTTAGGTCTGTAATTAGTAGATGTAACCGATCTATCAGCGGCTGTCCGCACAATTTTCTTGTGAAGGCAGGTAAATTTAAATTTGTGATATCGATAAATTCCCAAGGATGAAAATAGAGGCAAACGTAACCATCTTTTTCAAGTGTTTGTATGGTTAGTTGCTTGAAAAAGCTATAAGGAAAATTCTTGAAGCTCAACCAGAACAAGGGTATTCTCAGGTTTGGAGAAACGGATGCAGGTATTCTTTTCATCCCTTGATCCATATATATTGTTCTAGGCAAATGAAGGTTATTGTATTTACCTGGCAACCAAGTAGGGTTGATGGATGAATCGTATTCATAGCCTGCTTTAATAACTTCATGCATATCAACAACACGCATACGGGGCATACGTAATCCAGTGATGGTTTGTCCGCTGATTTTTTCCAAAGCCAGTTTCGATTCTAATAAGTGTTCGTTATTAAAATGAGAATGATAAAAAGTATGTGAAGCTATTTCATGCTTTGCAGCGTGTGCACGAATGCTATCTGGAAAATGATTGGCGAAATTTGCAGTGGTAAAAAGGGTAGTTGGAATAGCTTGTTGATCGATCATTTCCATAACCGCATCAAGTCCGTCTTTTCCCAACTTCAATTGTTGATCAATTGGAAGAGTGTATTGATAGTCGAGTGGCATATCAAACTCTTCCACATCAAAACTGATCAGTACTTGAGGTCTCATAGTAAATTAGATTCTTTAACGATATAGTGTGGCCTATGTTTGCTTTGCATGAATAATTTGCCAAGATAGATTCCGATGATTCCAAGGATCATTAATTGTAAACCTCCGAAGAATGCAATGGTTGCGATCATCGATGCCCAACCAGAAACATAGTGACCAGTTACTAAACTTATAAGGATATATGGAATGTATAAAATGGAGAGTACAGAAAAGAACAAACCAAGATAAGCGGCGATATACAAAGGTTTTGTACTAAAAGACGTAATGCCTTGTAAAGCCAAACGCATCATTTTCTTTACCGTATACTTACTGATTCCTGAACCTCTATTTGCAGCAGTGTATTCAATTCCAATTTGTTGAAATCCCATCCACTTGATCATACCACGCATGAAAATGTCGGCTTCGGTAAATTGAGAAAAAACTTCTACCACTTTTTTGCTCATCAATCTAAAATCTGCGGTACCAGGTTCCAATTCAATTTCAGAGAGATTATTGATGACCTCATAAAAAAGATTGGAAGTCAATTTTTTCAACTTACTGATCTCTTTATGATCATTTCGGATCGTGTACACAATATCGTTTCCGTTTTCCCATTCTTTGATCAAACTTGGAATTAGCGCAGGAGGATGTTGTAGATCGCCATCCATCATGATTGCTGCATCTGCTGTTGATCTGTCCAAACCCGCTTTTAATGCATTCTGGTGACCAAAGCTTTTAGTTAGAGCAACATAGAAAATATTGTTTGCTTTTTCTGCACAGTCTTTGATGTATTCGAGCGTACCATCGGAGCTACTATCTTCAACAAAAATGAGGGAGTAGTCGTAAGGCAGTTCACTGAAAACCGATTTGATCTCCTCCATTAATAAAGGGAGATTCCCACGTTCATTACAAACTGGGATAACGATGGAAATTGTTTTTCGTACTTCAGATAACAGCATGCTCAAAACGGTTATTTGTAAAGCTAAAACTTATTTGCTAACCCGCCAATGCTATGAAGTTACTAAACTATGACTTAGCCTGCCTGTATTGCTGGATGATGGAGCTTAGTCCATTGTACATACTTGTAGAGGGTGACCAATCTAACAATTCTTTGGCTTTTGAGATATCGGCGATGGTATCCATGATTTCTGCAGGCCTTTTTTCAGCACTACTGATTACAGGAAGTTGCGTTCCGCAGATATTTTGAATCATTTGTATGAGTTCGCCTACTGAGAAGCTTTCCCCTGAGCCAATATTAAAGATCTCGAATCTATGAGAATCTATGCATCTAATGATGGCATCTATAAAATCAGTGATATAGATATAATCTCTCTTTGGTTCTAAATCTTTTACACGAACTTCTTTGCTGTTTAATACCTGAAGTATAATTTCTGGTATTAAGAAATTGTTTGATTGTCCAAATCCATACAAATTAAACGGGCGAATAATAACCATGTTTATCTTATATGAGTCAGCATAAAATCGACAATAATCTTCAGCAGCTTTTTTAGAGAGAGCATATGGATTCGGAATAGATAGAGGAGCAAGTTCATTAATGGGAAGACTTGCAGGATTTCCATATAAGTACGAACTAATGAATACCATTCTGGCTCCATGTTTTCTACAATATTCTAATGCCAATACGGTTCCAAGAGTATTTGTTTGAAGGAACAACTCTGGATTTTTCCAACTATCAGGCACAAATGTTTTTGCTGCAAGGTGAATTACAATATCTGTTGCAGGAATTTTATTCCATGTTTCGTCTAGAATGATATTGCCATCGCTACTTTTCAGTTCAATCACTTCGTGATTCAACTCTTTGAGGGCTTTGCAAAGAAAGCTCCCTACAAACCCATTGGCGCCTGTTACAAGAATTTTAGACATAAAGAATTTTATCTTTCAACTGATCAAAGCATTCAATGGCTTCCATATAATCATCTGGTCTCCCAATATCTAACCAAAGACCGGTATAGGTATTTACAAAAACTGATTTCTTTTTCTCGATGAGATCAAGCATTAGCTGATCAAAACCATAAGGACTATTTTCAGGAATATAATCCAGTACTTTTTTATTGAGCATATAAATTCCCATGCTCACTTCATAGCTCTTGGTTGGCTTTTCTTTAAAGCCTGTCAATATATGATTCTCAGTTTGCAAAACACCATAGTCGATTTTTTCTTCTCTCAAATGAGAAGAAATAGTAAACAGCACATCATTATTTACATGTGTCTCAAAGAATTCTTTGTAAGCTAGATCGGTTAAAATGTCGCCATTCATCACCAAGAAATTATCAGGAAGATCTTTGATCAATTTGAGTGGTCCCATGGTGCCCAAGGGTTGATCTTCCAAAGAATAATTGATAGAAATACCCCATTTGCTACCATCTCCAAAAAAAGCAGCAATCAATTCAGCTTGATGATTTACCGCCAATGTGATATGGGTAAAACCTTGTGTCACCAACTGTCTGATGATCACTTCTAAAATGGGATATTCGCCAATTGGCATTAACGGTTTAGGTAATACCACGGTATAAGGACGAAGTCTACTTCCTTTACCACCAGCTAATATCACGGCATGTTTATTCATGATGCATTAAATATTATAAGTGTCTGTTTTATAGCGGGCCAAGTTCTCAGGTATCGTAAACCAATCAATGGTTTTCTGTAGACCTTTTTTGAATCCTTCTAATCCGCCATATGCAGGCTCCCAGTTCATTAATTTTTTTGCTTTATCATAGCTAGCGAACAATCTTTCCACTTCACTTTTCTCTGGTCTTAAACGATCACTATCCAATTCGAAATTTATTTTCTTACCCATTAATTCAGCGATCAATTCAGCAGTGTGTAAAACTGATATTTCAAAACCACTACCTACATTAGTTACAGTTCCATTGATGGTATCACATTCCATGGCTTTGATGAAACCATTGGCAGTATCTTCTACAAAAGAAAAATCTCTAGTAGGAGTTAATGCGCCTAATTTGATGGTTTCTTTTCCGGTAGCGATTTGTGAAATGATGGTTGGTATAACAGCTCTTGCAGATTGACGTGGACCATAAGTATTGAATGGTCTTAATACTGCAACTGGTGTATTAAATGAGGTATAGAAAGATAAAGCAATCTGATCAGCACCGATCTTACTAGCTGAATAAGGTGATTGACCTTGTAATGGATGATCTTCTGTAATTGGCACAAAGCGAGCGGTACCATAAACTTCACTGGTGGAAGTATGAACTACTTTTCGAACACCCAATTCTTTAGCCGCTTGCACAATATTCAATGTGCCTTTAATATTGGTATCTACATAAGTATCTGGAGAGTGATAAGAATAAGGGATAGCTATTAGTGCCGCTAAATGCAAAACCGTATCACAATCTTTCATGGCGGTTTTTACGCCATAAGGATCTCTGACATCACCCATGAAAACTTCAAATTTTCCCTTTACTGCGGGATCGCAATAATCTAGCCATCCCCAAGTATTAAAAGAATTATACAATGCAAATGCACGAACGTCGTAACCCTGTTTTACCAACATCTCAGTAAGATGAGATCCGATAAAGCCGTCAGCTCCTGTGACTAATATTTTTCTTTTCATGTGTCTGTTAATAGATTTTTGTTACATGTAATTCGCAAATATGAATTGAGTTGGGTTTGAAATTTATGATAGCTCATTTCATATGTTAACTGATGCTAAAATCCTTCTTTAACAATTGGTAAATTATTACAAGCCAAACGATACAGCAAGGTAACGCTTTCAGAGAGTATCGAACGATTTCTACTCGAATGAATCGCGGTACTATATCAGTAGGGGATAAGATGGTTAGTATAAAAGTTAGGATCAGGAGTGCGATGGGAAAAAATGTTCTTGGGTGTTTCTGTATCACATACCAAATTGCTAAGCCTGTCACTGCAATTACATAAGTGGGCGACTCAGCAGATGAACTAAAAATAACCACACCAATCAATGCCAATGCTAGGTAAGAGAGTCTAAAATTAACCCACTGGTATTGTTTGGTTCGAAGGAATGGTAATACATATAGAATTGCAGCTGGTATTGTAAACCAATAGTTTCGCAAATTGCCGATTTGAAAAATGCGTCGTACCATTCCCATTAAAGAAATGTCTTGCATCCCTACTGTTTCAATCACAATATTCGTAGCATTTTTTTCTACTAATGAATGCGCCCAATCTTGATAGGATTGGATCACAAATGCTGGTGAAGAAATGATCATGGGTAAACAGAAGAAAACGATACACCATCCTATAAAACTTAAGAAGAATCGTAACTTATTATCTGAGAAAAAGAAGAAAGCAACACCCACAATCCCATAAATCTTTACGTATAGGCCTGCCACAATAAATAAAGTAGCAAGTACGACTTGCTTCTTTTCGGTAAAAACAAAACTGAGCAAAATCCAACCAGTTAACATAGTATTGAACTGTACACTATGTGTGGCAGTCATCATTTCGATCATGCCAATTAATAAGATCACATTCTTATTACGTTCACTCACAGGCAAGTGTCCGATGGCATAAAATAGTACCCAAGCATTTACCAAGCACCATAGAAAACAGCCAATAAGTGTGGGCAATAAGGCAAATGGAGCGATGATCAAACCAAAAAAAGGACCATAATGGTTCATATCTGCATGGTCCTCAGGATAAGGTAAGTACAGATTTTGCTGATTGATGCTATGCCAAAAGACGTTCTTATATATTAAAAAATTATTGATATCGTCTAGTCCACGGCTCATTTCAAGGGATGCAGCAATCACCGCCAATGCAAACCACAGGAAGGCGGGCAGTGGGATGGTATATTTCCCTAGTTTAATATCTTTTAATAAAAATTGCATTGTTTTGGCTTTTGCCAACTACAAAAATAGGCGAGGAATTGAATTAGAAAATTAATATTCATTAAAATGGAAGATTCCGGAAAACCGGACAAAAAAATTACTTTTGCGCTCGATTGATTTCATCATTTAAAAAAGAGGATATGAGTAAAGGACCCGTTTCGCAGTTTATTCAGCACCATTATCGCCATTTTAATGCTGCGGCATTGGTAGATGCTGCTAAAGGATATGAAACCCATTTATTGGATGGAGGAAAAATGTTAGTGAGTTTAGCAGGTGCCATGAGTACTGCTGAGTTAGGTATTAGTTTAGCTGAAATGATCCGCCAAGATAAAATTGCGATCATTAGTTGTACTGGTGCCAACTTGGAAGAAGATGTCATGAACTTAGTGGCTCATAGTCATTATAAGCGTGTGCCGAACTATCGCGACTTAACACCACAAGACGAGTGGGATCTTTTAGAGAACCATTATAATCGTGTAACAGACACCTGTATCCCAGAAGAAGAAGCTTTCCGCAGGTTGCAGAAGCACTTAGTAAAACAGTGGAAAGATGCAGAAGCTGCTGGCGAACGTTATTTCCCACATGAGTTTCTTTATAAAACAGTTTTGTCTGGTGAACTAGAGCAATACTATGAGATCGATCCAAAAAATAGTTGGATCATCGCAGCAGCTGAGAAAAACTTGCCGATCGTAGTTCCAGGTTGGGAAGATAGTACTACCGGAAATATTTTCGCGAGCTATGTGATCAAAAATGAATTGAAAGCAAGCACTGTGAAAAGTGGTATTGAATACATGGTATGGTTAACCGAATGGTACCGTGCTAATAGTGGTGGTAAAGGAGTTGGTTTCTTCCAAGTAGGTGGCGGTATCGCAGGCGATTTTCCAATTTGTGTGGTTCCAATGATGTACCAAGATCTTGAATGGCATGATGTTCCTTTCTGGAGCTATTTCTGTCAGGTGAGTGATTCTACAACATCGTACGGATCATACTCTGGTGCGGTTCCCAACGAAAAGATCACATGGGGTAAACTAGATATACATACACCAAAATACATTGTAGAAAGCGATGCCACTATTGTAGTGCCTTTAATCTTCGCTTACTTGCTTGGCTGGTAAGATATTAGATAAAAGATAAGAGATAAAAGTGAAGAGAGGAGGAAGGAAGTGAAGAGATAAAAGTGAAGAGTGAAGAGTTGAAAGAAAACAAAAAGCCCAGTATAACTACCGGGCTTTTTTCATAGAAACTTTTCACTTAAAATCTTACTAACCTCTCTTCACTTTTATCTTTTATCTCTTCACTACCTTGATGGCATATTCAACTTCATATCACGCTTCAACATGTTATCACGGTTAGCTATGTCCCATGCTGTGTAGAAGATCATCAACACACGCTTTTGCATGAGGTCGAAATTAATTTTTTCGATGGTGTCTGTTGGTTTGTGGTAGTCTGCTTGTAACATACCATCATAGAAGAATAAAATTGGAACACCTTTTTTAGCGAAGTTGTAGTGATCGCTTCTGTAATAGATATTGTTCTTATCTGCTGGGTCATCGTATTTATAATCCAAAACCAAGTTGCTTGATAATTTGTTTGCAGCTTCATTGATCGACTGTAATTCAGAACTTAATTTATCATGTCCGATTACATAAACTGTATTTGCAGAATCTGCAGTTTTACGTTCTGTATCAATTCTACCCACCATATCTGTATTCAGATCTGCTGTTGTTTTTTCCATTGGATAGATCGGATGTTCTGAATAATAGTCAGATCCCCATAATCCTTTTTCTTCACCACTCACCGTCATGAATACGATGTTTCTGCGTGGTCCTTTTCCTTTCTTAGCCGCTGCAGTAAAGGCTTCTGCCATTTGCATCACACCCACTGTGCCAGAACCATCATCGTCTGCACCATAGTAAATAACATCACCTCTTTTGCCTAAATGGTCGTAGTGACCAGTTAACATTAAGTACTCATCTTTTTTATCAGTACCTGGTAGAATTGCAACCACATTACTGCTTTCTAAGTTCACTGTTGTTTTATCTGCAGCAACTTTAATTTCAGAGATATAATCTTTCTGCTTTAATGATTTGATTTGTTCGGTACTCAATTTTTCAGAGCGACCAGTTAGTGCAGTAGCCACATCAGCTGAAACAGTTGCCATTAAAAAACCATTGCTTGTATTTGCTTTCAGATACATATTGCCCTTGGTCATGGAAGCAACTTTTTTCGGAAAATCTGCAGAGATAATGAATAGTCCTGCAGCGCCTTTTGCAATTGCAGCTCTCATTTTCATATT
Source organism: Bacteroidota bacterium (assembly GCA_026391125.1). Lineage (GTDB taxonomy): Bacteria > Bacteroidota > Bacteroidia > Chitinophagales > Chitinophagaceae > Sediminibacterium. The sequence goes on along the minus strand of JAPLEO010000145.1, from coordinate 53,845 downwards.
GGAAGAAGCAGGGTTCGCCATCATGGCGCGCATGCCTCCTTGAGTTGGTGCTGATGTTCCTGTAGCACTACCTTCCAAAACAAAAACCAATTTACCTTTCACATCAAGATTGGCATAGTCGTTGATCTGCTTTGCAGAGTCAACAATACCATATCCTGCAAAAACAGCTTTCTCAAAATTCCAAGAACCTGTTGAAATGCTTTGTAGGTTAAAACTAAAATCTTGATCCCAAGTAAAATTGCGACCGTTCACAGAAAGTTTTGAACCCACTAATGCGTCTTGAAATACTGGATATACTTGTTGGTAGCTATCGCCATTACCTGGCTTTAGGCCCATTCTTTTAAATTCAGATTCGATATAGGCCGCAGCTCTTTTTTGTCCGGGAGAAGCAGTTTCTCTTCCTTCCATTTCAGCCGATGCAATGATCGATAGTTTTTGTTTTAAGTTTTGTTGATTGATGATGCTTCCAAATTTTGCAACATCTGAAGGTGTTTGTGCAAATGCCATCGTGCCAAGTAATGGCAGGCAGATCAGTAACAATTTTTTCATAAAGCTGTTTTAGTTTTTTTAAGAGCAAGTCATTTTATTAACCCTTGTTGCATGCCGACCACCTTCAAAAGCAGTGCTCATAAAGGTTTCAACCATTTGTTGTGCAACGAAGTATGAAACAAAGCGAGCGGGGATACAAATGATATTGGCATTATTGTGTTGGCGAACTAAGAGGGCAACATCGTTTTGCCAGCAAAGTCCCGCGCGAATAGCAGCGTGTTTATTAGCAGTAATTGCAACTCCATTGGCTGATCCACAAAGTAAAATACCAAAAGAAGCTTCCCCATTTTCAACTGCTGTAGAAACAGCATGAGCATAATCGGGATAATCCACTGAGTCGGCAGTATAGGTTCCCAAATCTTTTACGGTTAATCCTTGTGCTGTTAACCATTTTACGAGCTCTGCCTTATAGTCAACTCCTGCATGGTCGCTACCAATAGCAATAGGTTTAGTGCTGTCGAATACAAATGACATCGATCTGATTTTAAGTTATGAAGTTAAAAGTTTGTAACGATTGCTTTTTAAAAAAAGGTTGAATGGTTATTATTTCAAAATCTTCATTTTCACCATTTCAATGCGTGTATCGCTTACTGCAACAATATCGAATTTATAATGACCAATAATGATGGTTTCTTTCAATTTAGGAATGGTTTCGTGTTCATTGATGATGAAGCCACTTAATGTCTCAGAATCGGTTACTGCGAAATCCATTTTGTATTTTTCGTTGAGATAGTCTAGCTCAAGGCGTCCACTAAACATGAATTCGTCTTCCGTGAGCTGCTTTTCTTCAAACTCAGCCACGTCATACTCATCATGGATCTCTCCGAAGATCTCTTCTAAAACATCTTCCATCGTAACAATTCCAGAGGTACCACCAAATTCATCTACAACCCAAGCAATGCTTCTACGTTCTTTAGTGAATTTGTTAATCAGGTCGGTAGCACTCATACTTTCAGGAACAGCCATCATCGGGTGCATGATGGAACGAACAGAACTAGGTTTTTGAAATAGGTCTAATTGATGTACATATCCCAAAATATTATCAATATTTTCATCATACACCACCAATTTACTCAATTGGGTACTGATGAAATGAGTTCTTAAATCTTCGATAGTGCAATTGATATCAACCCCTTCAATTTCAGTTCTTGGAACCAAACACTGGCGGATCTTCACCATTGGCAAACTCAATGCATTCTCAAATAATTCTGTATTTAATTCGGCATTGTCTTCGTCCTGATCTTTCGTTTGCTGAAAAAAATGTTCCAGATCAACCTTATTAAATGCATCGTTACGATTATTTAAATGAAGATTGAAAACATATTTCAAGATCCATTGAGACATGTTTACAAACAAATTAGCAACTGGCTCAAATAAGGTATAAAAAAACTGAGCGATGGGTGCAAAAAGACTGAGCAATCTTTCTCCCTTTGCTTTGAAAACGGCTTTGGGTATGAACTCGCCCAATATTAAAACAACAATCGTAGAAATTAGGGTATCAACGACAAGTTGAACGATATTATTTTTAAAATTGATGGGGCGCCATGCTATGGATTGAATTAGCTCATCAAATAGCAAACCATAAATAACTAGAAAAATGTTCAAACCAATCAGGCAAGATCCAATAAATTTTGCCGGATGTTCCATGAAGTTGGCGAGGATCAATCCACTTTTTTTGCCCTGTTTTTTTTTGAGTTCAATACTCAAGCGATTCGCACTTACAAAAGCGATCTCATAGCCTGCAAAAAAACCAATCATCACCAACGTGCCAATGATAGAAAGGAGGATATACAGTTCAGACATAGCGGAAAAATAGGATAAATAATTTGTACTGCAAAGCTAGGGTAATGCCCCTAAAAAAAGCTACCCCCGAAGAATCGAGGGTAGCTATGTTGGCAGGCAACATGAGAATTGACAAAAATTTGGTGATATATATAATATTTAAGTTTTATTTAAAGTCGACCGTACAGTTTTGACACTTCAAATCCAGCTTTGCTCCCTTGCCATCACCTACTGTGGCGGTAAAATGACTATCTGAATCATTTTCCACAATATGTTCTCTGATATACACATTGCGACTTGTTCCAGCAACACTGGCACTAGCAGCTTCTCCTTTTGGAGCAGTTTTAGTTTCTTCTTTATTAACCACTGGTTTCTTTTCGAACCCAGCATAAACAGTACTATAGGCACCTTGATAAGCAACATTGTAATTTTTCACATTACGCATCGGCAATCTGATATCAGCATATTTATCGTTGATTTTGATCAACTCTAATCCTGATCCAATGTTACGCACTTTAATATCTGCGTTGGTACCGTCTAATTCAATCGAAGTATTCAGTTTTGTGATGCGAAGGTTGCCATAGTTTTTACGACAAGTAAGAACACCTACTTCTTCGATCTCGTATTCGTCGTTGGTACTGCGCACCATTAATTTTTTCACTGATCCTGCTTCGATGGTTGCATACTTGGTATCAAGATCTAAATCGTCGGCATCTTTTGCAATGAAGCGACCATTGATCAATTCTACTTCAGCAGTTTTTATATTCCCAACAGTTACATTAGAATATTTTGATCTAAGAAATAGTTTGCTTACATCACCCAATTCTAAGCCACCATTGGTAATATCGGCAGTTAGTTTATTTAAATTACCATCAATCACTACTTCTGCATATTTTGATTCGAGGTCGAGATTATTTTCTTTTGGAATATAAATGGTAACAGTTTTTTTAGCTTTCCCTTGTCCAGCATATGATTCATTACTTGCTAATTCGAAATTGGCGCCACCCCATGAAACAATATTGCCATTTATTTTATAAAAATTATTTCCACTCGCTGCCGTTTTGATTCGAATCGTATTAGCAGAACTTCTAAACGTCAGGTTTATTTTTTCGAACCACTCAGCATCTGTAACCTTGCTGGCATCGCCCTCATACAAAATAGTTGTTACGACCTTTACTTTGGGTTGATCCCAAACTTTGATGTCTAGATTTCTACTACTATTCTCTATAAAGATCTCAGCAGTTTTAGCAGCGGGTAACTCCATGCTAATTTCTTTTGATTTTAAATCCTTTGGGTCAACTTTCTTATATCCAGCAACAGTCAAACTTTGTAGTTTGGCATCCTCGGCTTGTAGTCTATAACCTCCAGCTTGCAATTTGTTGGCTTGGGCTTGCAATTTATTGCCCTCTGCTTGTAATTGATAACCTTCCACTTTAATATCCGCAGCCTTTGGAGCTTCTTGCGCAAAGCTGTATAATGATAGGCTTAAGCCAATTGTTGCGAGGGTTAATTTGCCCAATAGCGTTTTATTCATCGATTTAATTTTAAAGATTTAAAAAATAAGTTTTCATGGTATCAACAGCAGGCCTGTTTTGTTTATAGCGGCTATTGAGTTTTTGCATTTCTGTTTGTAACAATTTCAACATGTTTAATTTTTGCTGGTATACATTGATCAGTTGATCCAGCAATTCATCGCTCATGCCGTTTTTTTGTATGTAGTTTTTGATTTGGATTTCGTCTTTTTCCATTTGTTGTAGTTGCGAATGGAAATCTTTAAAGTAATTGGGCGACTCAGCATAAATAGGCGTAGTGCTTATTCTAGCTTTTTGCAAATTGATGACTTGGGTAAAACTCGCTTCCATCAATTTCATTTTTGACTGACCTGCAGTATTTAATTCATTTACTGAATGAATGGTTGTAATAGGAGCTGCAGCTGGAAAATTTTGGTGCTGATTCAAGCTCTTTTTGTCAGATACCGCAAGGGTAGTTTCCACTTTTTTTATAATGGAATCTTTTTCTTCAATAACGGGGGGGGTGAGTGATGAATTATTTGTTTTGACAACTGTTTTTTCAGAGTTATCAGATTTGTTTACAATTAATATTCCCAGTCCAACCAGCACAATCACTGATGCAGCAATAGCCCAATTGCGAATAGGCATTGATTTAATAGGAGTGTCGATAGATTCACGAATGCCCGTCCAGACATGCTCACTAGGCGCATCTGATTCTATCGCTTCTTTTTGTGCTAGTAAATATTTTTTTAACTCATCCATTCAGTGCAATTTGTTTAGTGATCTTTTCTTTTAATAGTTGTTTGGCTCGATGGTATTGACTCTTGCTGGTTGATTCGCTGATGGCCAATAGTGTTGCAATTTCCTTGTGCGCATAATCTTCAAAAACATAGAGATTAAAGATCTGCCTACATCCATCGGGCAATGCTTTGATTTGCTGATACACCATTTCAATATTTACCAACTTCCACCATTCTTCTTCCTGATCATCAGGAATTTGATCGTGCCGATCCTCCCAATCCTGCCACTGCCAGTTTTGTTTGCTTTGTTTGATGCATTCATTTACCACGATTCTTTTTAACCAGCCTCCAAACTGACTAGGCTCTTTCAATTGCTGTAAATTTTTAAATGCAAGGATAAAAGCATCTTGCAACACGTCTTCGGCCGAGCTACTATTTCCTGTCATTCTAAGGCAGATATGGAACATGGCTTTACTGAACTGATGGTATAGCTGCGCCTGTGCCGATGCGTCGGCCTTTACTGCTTTTCGCACCAATAGCGTAAGTATGTTGTTAGCTGGTTCCAAATCTTCTTCAGTAATAAGAGTGTACGTTGAATAAAAGGTTGGAAAACGGAAGAATAAATTTTCTACAGATGCAATTAAAGGATTTTAGTTGTTCCCTAAAACAAAAAAGTTAGCAGTGGTAGGCTGCTAACTTTTAATAAAAGATCAATATGGTTAAAATTCTGGAAGTTTCGGTTTAGTCCCAACAATCGTATCTATTTGCTGCATGATTTCTGCAGTTAATAAAGGAAGGGCTTTTAAAGCATCTAAATTATCAAGCAATTGTGCTTTTTTAGTTGCGCCGAGGATCGCAGTTGTTACGTGTTCATTTTTAACACACCAGGCGATACTTAATGAAGCTAGGCTAACATCTAAATCTTTGGCAAGTTCCCCCAATTTTTTCACGCGGTTGATACGATCTTCCGCCATCCATCGATCCTTTAACCAATCAAATCCTTCGATCGCAAACCTAGACCCTTCGGGAATTCCATCATTATACTTTCCTGTAAGTAGGCCAGCAGCTAATGGACTCCAAATGGTAGTTCCCAAGCCAACATTTTTATAGACTTCCAAGTATTCGTTCTCTATTTTATTTCTTTCAAACAAATTGTATTGGGGTTGTTCCATAGAGGGGCCAATGATGCGATAGTCTTTTGCTACGCGGTGGGCTTCCATTATTTCAACGCCACTCCATTCGCTGGTGCCCCAGTATAAAATCTTTCCTTGTTGAATGAGCGTATTCATTGTTAATACCACTTCTTCAATTGCTGTATTTTTATCAGGGCGATGGCAGAAGTATAGATCTAAATAATCTGTTTGCAATCTTTGTAAAGCTTCATGACAAGCTTCGGTTAAATGTTTTCTGCTTAGTCCGGTTTGATTGGGTTTATTTGCTTTTCCCCTCCATCCAAAAAATGCTTTTGAGGAAAGGACATAAGACGTTCTATCCCAATTCTTTTGTTGTAATACGCGTCCCATCATTTTTTCGCTTTCACCCAATGCATACACTTCAGCATTATCGAAAAAATTAATGCCATTATCATAAGCAATTCCCATCAACTCATCTGCCGTTCCATCTTCAATCTGTTTGTGAAAAGTAACCCAACTTCCGAAGCTGAGAATGCTTAATTGCAAGCCTGTTCGGCCCATTTTTCTATATTCCATGATCGTTTATTTTTAGTGATTTATTTTACAGTACTACTATCTGGCACAATGAAAAAGCTACCAGGCTGAACGTGCCCAATATGTACATCAGTTAAATTCTGATCAGAGGTAAAGCCAATGCCAATCAATCTTTGACGGGCTGGTTGCGACTGGCTAATATACACAGGCTTGTCTGTAGAGAATCGTTGTGTATTCTGATCCCAGAGCAATTCCTTAGTGATGAGTGTATCTCCTTTTACATTAAAAACAATGACACTGTCTTTTAATAAAACCTTGCTATCCCTTTCTGAATAACTGCCATACCGTGCAAATAATTTACTCTGAATATGTAAGGAGTCATCATAAAAATCAACCTTTAAAGATTTCGGATATTCTACTTTCTTACCGTACTCATCCTGCGATAATAACATAGAAGGAGCAATAAGCTTAGCTTTTGTTTTTCCACTCTGACTCATGTAGCTTTCTACATTCTTTGCTTCATCAACCCCGATCACTTTTTTGCCAAGATTCTTAACAGCATTAATGTCGTTTTCGCATCCAGTCAGCACAAAAAAGCAGCCGATTAGAAGGGCTGCTATAATTGTATGAATATGGTAGTTGCGATTAATCATATCTACGTTTGATAAACCAAATATCGCTCAAACTTAAACCAAAAGAAACTCGAATAAAACTTTCAGTCACATTATTAACTGCGCCTCCGCGTTTCCCAATTTGTAAAGATGTATTTACAATGGCAAATTGGTTGTTATAGGTATTCCATTTACGAATTGGAACACCAGTACCTAAAGAAGCACCATACATTTTTAATCCATTACCATCAGCATTGATATAATCTTTACCTGTAAAGAATCCCAAACGATAACTAACTGCACCTAGGGCACTTCTGCCACTAGCTGGGTCAGGTGAAAATGAAACCCCCACTTTAAACATCCAGTTATCAGTTACCTGATCTTTGATTCCCATGAAACGAAAATCACTCCATTTGGTAGCGGTATATTCTGCGCCGATACTCCAAAGTTCAAAGAGTCCTCTTGGCGCCTGAGTTGTTTTTCTAAAAGTTATCCCAGCTGCATAAGAAGCAGGCATGGTAATCGTACCTTTAACATTGGATTTTGAAGAAACGGTATCAATAGTAGATACAACCCCCAATGCGTTATAATTGTAAGTAGTATTATCAACATCCTGAGTGGCATTCATATTAGAACCTAGATTACCTGAAACACCCAAACGAACCATATATTTATTGACGGTTTTAAATGTAGGGTAGCTTTTTGTTTTCAGTGTAAACTCATATTGTGCACCACCTGAAAGAAATAGGGAACTGAAATTGGTTAAGGCTGTTGTTTTAGATTTATTATAGGTAACCGTATCATTGATAAAGCCTACATAAGTAGTAACCTCTTTACGGCCAAAGTTTACGCCTGTATTAAAACCAATACTAAAGCCCTTCCATTTTTTACCCAAACCAAGAAAAACTTGGTTTAATCCGCCACTTCCTTGGTATAAGTTTGAAACGCTATCCCCAGCAGCTCGGCCAGACTGGGTAACGGAATAATTAACCCTACTCAATGGTCTTAAACCAAAAGCCATCCCGATATTTCTAGTTTTACTAATAGGAACTCCCAGAGAAAAATAAGAAGGTGTCAAGTTATTGGAAACAAATTTTCCATCAGGAACATTGCTTCTTAAAGTTCGATTATCATAGGTTAAACCAATATCATAAGAAACCATGAACAGATTTGAATAAGCTGCCGGGTTCATAAAATTGATGGTTTGTCCATTATTATTAGCATTCCCATCAGCATATGCGGCTCCTAGTCCGCCTAAAGCCCGACGAATTCTCTTGGGCGTGGGCAGTTAGTAGTGGAAAACCGAAAACTAATACCGTAAAAAACCTAAACATTGTTAAACTCACTGATCGCATACAGGCCTTTATAAATTAGGTAAGGGTCGGCAAATATCTTGTTTTTTAAGTGCGGTACAAAAAAAGGCATATCCCCCCCGGTTAATAGCACGTTAAAGTTGTTGTATTTCAAGGCATAAGCGTCAATAATTCCGTCAATTTCCTTACTCATTCCAAGAATAACACCACTCAAAAGGTTGGTTTTGGTGTCGTACCCGATCAAAGGGAACTGATTTTCAGCCTCCACTAGGGGCAATAAAGCCGTGTATTCGTGCATCGAACGAAAACGCATTTGCATGCCTGGTGAAATACTTCCGCCCAAAAACTCATGACTAATATTCACAAAATTGTAGGTAATACAAGTGCCTAACCCAATTACAAGATTATGTTGATGGGGAAACAAGTCCACAGCTGCAGCCACTGCAGCTAATCGGTCGGCTCCAATAGTTTCAGGCTTTCCGACTGGCGTTGAGAATGGGATTTTGCTGGTATGACCCAATTTGTGATAAAGAGTTTGGGCTTTTAGAACATCTTCAATAGCTGGATTATGATTGATAACGGAAGCTAGTATTGACTTAGTTGGCTTAAAGTCGTGGATGATTTTTTCAACGGTTTCAGGATTGTCGTTCTCTAGAACCAACAGTTCCTGCAATTCTCGCCCATTAAATAAGGCACATTTTAAGCGGGTGTTGCCAAAATCGAAGCAGCAGGTCCTTTGCATATTTTGTTTTATTTCCTTTATTGTCGGCAAGATGCGAAAGTTTTCGGTTCTTTGGAAATCTAAGGGAACTATTATTATGTTTATTTCAGGTTTTACGATCATTAGAAATGCAGTTTCGAACGATTACCCCATTCTCGAGGCAATCTGTTCTATTTTACCAATGGTTGATGAAATGGTGGTTTTGGTGGGCGATTCTTCTGATGCAACCCTTGCCTTGATCGAATCTATACCTTCAGAAAAAATCAAAATTCACCACAGTATTTGGGATACTGCCAATAGCAAAGGGGGTAGCATTTTGGCTGTTGAAACCAATAAGGCCCTACAATACGTCAACCCAAAAAGTGATTGGCTTTTTTATATTCAAGGCGACGAAGTGATTCATGAAAAATACCATGATTCCATTTTAAAGGCTTGCAAAGAATTTAAAGATGATCAACGTGTAGAAGGACTCCTGTTTAAATACTTACATTTTTATGGCACTTATGATTATGTGGGCGATAGCAGAACCTGGTATGCACACGAGGTAAGAATTATTAGAAACGATAAAAATATTCAAGCGTATCGTGATGCGCAGGGTTTTAGAAAAGGAAATGAAAAACTGCATGTCAAACCTGTTGATGCCTATGTGTATCACTATGGATGGGTGAAGAGTCCGGAATCAATGCAACAGAAAAGAAAAAATGTAGCAGGATTTTGGCAACCCGATTCTGGCATTGAAAAGGAACCCGACTTTTTCGATTTCAATCAATTTGATTCGCTTGAAAAATTTACAGGCACACATCCTGAAGTGATGCTAGAAAGAATCCATAACAAAAACTTTCACGTAGAATTAGATATCCAAAAAAAGAAATTCTCTTTTAAGGATAAGCTCTTATACCGTTTTGAAAAAATGACAGGAATTCGGTTATTCGACTTTAAGAATTATAGGATCTTGAAATAGTTGAATTTTTCCAGAGCATCGCGATAGGAATAATATGTAATAAAACGCCATACTGATAATTCAAAGTTGTTTCAACTAAACAACTCAAAATAATGGCAATTGTCCAACTTACTATCGCTAAATTATTTTGTTTGAATCCTTTTATTGCAGGATAAATAAGCCAGAGTGTAAATAACAACATACCCCACCAACCACTGCCCATCCACCAGAATAACCATTGATTAAAAGGCCATCCAAACTCAATAGGCTGTCCAATGAAATACTTGGCAAAAGAATCGTGCAATGCCGCTGGAATGCCCTGCCATCCAGTGTTTACCGCTGTTGTTGATTTGATATATTCCCAAGCCGCGTAATTGATATTTCTCCTAGAGCCATCCGAAAAATTTACGTCGTAAACGCCGGGTTGATATTGTTTCCACTCCCAAATACTGTAAGCAATTTTTTGTTGCATGGTGGGAAAACTATAATAAGAAACTACAAAAACTAGACAAAGTGCAGCTGCCCCAATAATTAATGCCTTTATTTTTTTCTGCTTCGATTGCAGATAAAGATGTAAGGCATACATGCAAACAATACAAATTGCTAATACCCATCCCGTTCTTACTGATAAAAATAAAATGAGTATCAATAAAATGGTACTCAAAATAGTTTTGACCTTTTTTTGAAAAATGGGAGTGAATAAAATAAATAGTAAACTGCTGCAAAGAAAAATTGAAAATCTAACATGATCCGTATCCATGAAAGTGGGTAATGATCTGCCGGTTCCATATGCTTGGTTCGCTGCTGTGAAATCTTTTAGATACCAAAAAAGTGGATAGGTTAAGGCAAGTGCCGTAGCTAATAACCAAACTTTGATCCATGCATTTTCAACTTGCGTACGCTGACTTGCTTGAACTATTAAAACAATTGCTGGATAGGCGCTTAGTGTGAGTAGATAATCAAAATTATATTGCCCCCTTGGATCCTGCCAAGCTCCCAATAGCCAAAGAATCAGTGGGACTAAGCTCCAAATAAAAATCGTAGTTCTGAAAATCGATCGATCCGTTTTGACGAATTGAATTATTGCGATTAATGCCCCCACTAAAACAGTCATTGAAAGCAATGCTCTGCTCCAAAATAGCCCAGCCAAGAGGAGGATCAGCAGATAAATAGAAAGATTTTTTTTAAGCATGGTTTCAAATCTTTTCAATGCTACTGAATATTCGGGAGATAAAAAACAAAGATCCCTTGCTTTCCATTAAATTTATACCCGTCTAACTTATGTGGCAAACAATAACTGAAAATATTAAGGAAGGAAATTTCAAAGCCTTGGCTAGGGCTATTTCCTTGGTTGAAAATGAAGTAGCGGGCTATGAGCAATTTCTTTCTGAATTGCCCAATCATGGTACTGCTGTAATTGGCGTTACGGGTCCACCCGGTGCAGGCAAAAGCACATTAGTAGATGCACTGATTGCACATTGGGTTGGTAAAGGGAAAAAGCTGGCCATTCTTTGTGTTGACCCATCATCCCCATTTAATCTTGGAGCCTTATTGGGAGATCGAATTAGGATGAACGAATGGTACAACAACCCTAATGTCTTTATTCGCTCTCTGGCCACTAGAGGATCTTTAGGCGGATTACATCCACACATCATAGAAATCACCGCTTTATTGCAAGCAGCTGTTTTTGATTATATCATTGTAGAAACGGTGGGAGTTGGACAAAGTGAGATTGAAATCGCAGGGTTAGCAGACAGCACTGTAGTAGTTGTTGTTCCTGAAGCTGGAGATGAAGTGCAGACGATGAAAGCTGGTTTGATGGAGATCGCAGATTTGTTTGTGGTGAATAAAAGTGATCGACCAGATTCTGATATTTTCGTTCGTAATCTTAGGTCTATGTTATCGCAGGGTGCTCACCAAGAGCATGAGATTGCCGTATTAAAAACGGTAGCTTCCACTCGTGAAGGCATCAATGAACTTGCGGCTGCTATTGAATTACATCAACAACATGTAAAAGTATCGGATAAGAAAATTTGGTTGCTAACCGAACGAGTGTATCAACTGATACAAAAAAAGAAAATGAAGGGTATTGAAAAAGCGATGATCAAAAATGCCATTGCAGCAAAATTTCAAGACCCCAATTTTAATCTATTTGATTTCGCAAAAAAATATAACGATGCAATCTGATCTGAGTAATGTCAATATATCGGTTGTGATGGCAACCTATAATGGCGAACATTTTTTGCGGAAGCAGTTAGATAGTATTTTGAGTCAAACAATTTCCCCGAAAGAAATTATTATTGTTGATGATTGCTCAATTGACAGCACCGTAGCGATTGTTCAGGAATACTGCAATCAATATCCTACTATTCGATTGATATCAAATGAAAAAAATCTAGGCTATATCGGCAATTTTGAAAAGGGGATGCGATTAACGAAAGGAGATTTTATTGCATTGAGTGATCAGGATGATATTTGGCTTCCCAACAAATTAGAAAAATTGTATCAAGGACTTGGCGCGCATTTATTGATCTATAGCGACTCTGAATTGATTGACGAAAGTGATAACCCATTGCATAAAAAAATGTCGGATATCAAAAATCAAATCGCTTATGATAATTGCTTGATGTATACAATTGGAGCATGGGCTCCTGGCCATGCTTTTTTGTTTAAAAAAGAATTGCTTGAACGCTGTATCCCTTTCCCAACAATAGTTACACACGATTTTTGGATTGGATTTGTGGCTACTTGTTATAGCACTATTCAGTATCTACCTGAACCCCTGGTACAATACCGACAACATAATTTCAATGCCATAGGTGCAGATACACACGCAAAAAAAGAAAATCAAACAAAGCCAAGCAAGGAAACCTTACAGGAATTAAGTCGGAATAGAATGCGCTTGCTTTTTGAAACATGTCCATCCGATTTGGTAGAACAAAAACAAGTTTTGAAAACCATTTCTGAAAGCTATCAAAGCAATTCGTTGAAAAACAATTTCACTAGAATGTTTATCTTTTTAAAGTATCGACATTTGATCCTCGCTTATAAAAAGAAATCGGAGATGATGAAAATATTATTCTGTATCAAGATGTTCTTTAAAATAGATTATTAGCAATGCTTAATCTTTCGTGAGTGCTGTGTATACGCGCTTAAAATAATTTTTAACGTTGATACTCCAAGGAATTATTTGTTGTTTCAATGGTCCGTCAAAAACATCACCCCTTCTAAGAAAATATTTAGAAAAAGTTCCAGAAGTCATTCCCCATTTTGAAATAAATTTCGAATAGCCTGCATTGTGTTTCACTCTTTTTACAGAAACAGATCCAAAATGATACACCCTACTACTGGCTATTCCTTTAAAGGTTCTTACACCTATTTTCCAAAGTTTCATGGAGAAGTCGGGATCGGAATACATACCCGGACTAAACTCAATACTATATCCCCCCGCTAGGTCCCAGATATCTTTGTGAATAATATTGGGTGGCCAGGTGGCGCCTTGCCAATCTTGCATGGGCAAACCATTGTATTCTTCGAGTAATGCAGTTTCGTTGAAACTTTCTATGGAATTGCCATAACTTTTTTCGATCGAGCAACTACTTTGTGCATTGATCTCGATAGCTGTAGCAGAAAAGAAGAAATATTTATGACCTATTGAATCGATAGCTTCTTTTAGCGGTTTATCCCAATTCGGACAAACGTACATATCATCATTAATGTATAGCAGGTATTCGGTAGTTGCTAAATTTCTGCAACTATTTAGTGCATAGCAGACACCAATATTCTCTTTACTGTATGAGTAACTGATATCGTCCTGTGTTTGAATCCATTCTAAGCTACCGTCTTTACCCTCATTGATGTGAACAATGATCTCGTGTGGAAAGTAAGAATGTTTGCGAATGCTGTTGATGCAGAGTTGTAAATAAGCCAAATTATTCCAGCTAGGTATCATGATCGAAAACAGAGCGGCCGAATCCGATTTGCGACTGAATTTTTCTATGATTGTATTCATTTTAGACGGCCAGCTTTAGTCGTTATATTGTTCTTTTTCGTTTTTCCACCAACGCCAACCTATATAGCCCATGATGGCTAATGGAGTAAAAGCTAAATAAATAATAGCTGAATTTAGGGCTTTACCTGGACCTTCTCCCAATTGTGAAGCGGTTTTGGTGCAGATAGAACATTGTGCCAAAGCCGACTGGGAGCTACAAATCAGCACCAGCAATAAACCAAGAAAGAGTACCATTTTTTTTTTCATCACCTACGAATTCGGCTCAAAGATAGCGCGTAAAACTTCTCAACTTTCCTTAACTTTCTAGTTCAACCTATCTAACGTGAATCAAAGAAGAGCTTTTTTACAGAAAATGGGACTGCTCGCTGGAGCTTTCTCTGCAAATAGTCTTTTTAACGAATTGCACGCTTCAAATTTTGATGCGGCTCAGAAAAAAGTACAATTGTTAAGCCCTGAAGAAGTGGCTATGGATGAAGACTACTGGTCGGTTATCCAACAGAGTTATACCGTAAATAGCAATTTGATCAACCTCAATAATGGGGGTGTAAGTCCTTCTCCAAGGGTGGTTCAGGAAGCGGTTGCGCGTTATAACGACTTGTCAAATCAAGCTCCTTCTTATTATATGTGGCGCATTTTGGACCAGGGGAGAGAGCCGCTTCGGTATAAATTGGGTGTATTGGCAGGATGCTCACCTGAAGAAATCGCCATTAATCGGAATGCTACTGAGGCTTTGAATACCGTGATCTTTGGCTTAGACCTAAAAGCGGGCGATGAAGTGATCGGTACCAAGCAAGACTATCCCAATATGATCAATGCCTGGAAACAGCGTGCTATGCGCGAGGGAATTATTTATACCCAGCTAAACTTCAAATTCCCAATCGAGAATGATGAAGAGATTGTTTCTACATATGAAAAAGCAATCACCTCAAAAACTAAAGTCGTTCACATAACGCATATCATTAACTGGATCGGTCAGATCTTGCCTGTAGCTAAAATTGCTAAGATGGCCAAATCGAAGGGCTGTGAAGTAATTGTAGATGGTGCGCACAGCTTTGGTTTGTTGGACTATAAAATTCCTGATTTGAATTGCGATTATTTCGGTACCAGTTTGCATAAATTTTTGAGTGCACCTATTGGAAGTGGTATGTTGTGGATCAGCAAAGAAAAAATATCGAAAGTATGGCCGTTGGTATGCAACGACAATCCCCATGGAACGGATATCAGAAAGTTTGAAACCATTGGTACGCGTAGCTTTCCGATTGAACAAGGTATTGGCGAAGCGGTTAATTTTCAAATGGCGATTGGATCAAAAAGAAAAGAAGACAGGATTCGATATTTAAAAGATTATTGGGCTAAAAAAGTTGTTAATCATCCAAAGGTAAAAATTCATACTTCTTTTAAACCAGAATATGCCTGTGCCATTTGTGGGGTGAGTATTGATGGGATGACGCCGGGCGAATTAGACAATGCCTTATTGAATAATTATAAAATCCATACGGTAGGAATAGTTTGGGAAAATATCAGTTGTGTGCGCATTACGCCACATGTGTATACCCGCATTCAAGATTTAGATAAACTCGTATTTGCGATTAAGGAAATAGCGGATAAGCAGAAATAAAAAAAGGCCATCCCTTATACTTGGGGCGGCCTTTTTTTATAAGAAATCAATAAGTTTATGATGACTGCTTAACAGTGAGCTTCTTAGATTTTACGCCATTTGCTGGTCTAACTTTACCAAAAGAACCTTTGAATCTTTTGCCTTTTGCGGTTTTTTTATCGCCTCTTCCCATGATAATTTTTTTTGAGTGAAATAATTGATGAGCTGCAAAAATAGAAAAACCCCCGCATATGCGAGGGTTTTTCTATTTAGCCTTAAGTAATTAAACTTTTGAAGCCAATTCTTTACCAGCTTTGAAGCGAGCAACTTTTTTAGCTTTGATTTTGATGGTAGCACCTGTTTGAGGGTTGCGGCCAGTACGAGCTGCACGTTTAGAAACAGAGAAAGTACCAAAACCTACCAAAGTAACTTTATCTCCTTTCTTTAAAGTTTTAGTTACAGTGTCAACAAAAGAATCTAAAGCAGCGTTAGCTTGTGTTTTTGTAATGCTAGCGTCTTCAGCAATCTGAGCAATCAATTCAGCTTTGTTCATAGATGTTATTTTAATTTGATTTTTAAACTAGACAAATTTATTTTCTTTTCATTACTAACAAAATTTATTTTATGCACCATTTTAGCCCTAAAACCCCACCAATAAAGGGTTTCAGAAGAAAAAAAGAAGGGTGTGCGAACATTAATTAGTACTACTAAACCTTCTGAAACCCTTTGCTGTAAAGGGTTTCATTAAAATTCTCCTGAAACGCTTTGCCAATGCGTGTTTCAGGGGAATATAGTAAAGTTTTGTGATTACCAAAATGGAAAAACAAAAGTTTCCACACTCAATGCACAACTTGCATTAAAGAACGAAATCCGATCACTTTATTACCCCAGGTTGCAAGAACATCGTTTCGCAATTTATTAGCATGAATTTCGAGATACCTGTTATAATCAGCTTTCGAGTCTGCTTTATATTGTGTGGTATAAGTTGGTCCATCACTGTCATCGAGTTCTAGTAACCTTGCAAATTGAAATTCAGAGAAGCATCCTGTGCTCATTATTGCTGGGATATGCGTCGTTTTCATCCAGTCTACCCATATTTCATGAATAGAGGGATCAACTTTGGTAGTTACATTGTATATATACATTTGATTTTATTGAAATGATACAGATTATTTAAGCTCCATATAGATCGGACAATGATCACTATGCTTGATATCTGGAAAAATGGTGGCCGATTTTAATTTTGGCGCCAATTTGTCTGTAATGCAGATATAATCAATTCTCCATCCTTTATTCTCCAAACGCACACTTGGAAAGCGTTGGCTCCACCAGGTATAACCTCCGGTTTTTTCTGGATGCATTGTTCGATAACTATCTACCCAGCCGTTTTGTAAAAAATGATCCATCCAAGCACGTTCTTCTGGTAAGAAACCCGATGAGTTTTTATTTCCCTTAGGATCATGGATATCAATTGCAGTGTGTGCAATATTATAATCTCCGAGAATGATTATTTCAGATCTTGTTTTGCGCAGATCCTCTAAATAAACATAAAATTCATCGAGCCATTTATATTTATAAGTCTGCCGTACATCACCACTAGTACCTGAAGGGAAATAAGCATTGATCAATGTGATCTTTCCAAAATCTGCTCGTATCACCCTTCCTTCAAAATCGCTATGATCAATTTGATTTCCGTAAAATACTTGATCAGGTTTTATTTTGGTAAAAATGGCTACACCACTGTATCCTTTTTTTTGTGCTGAGAACCAATAGGTCTGATACCCTAAGTCTTCAATAGATTTAAAATCTACATTGTCTTTATGAGCTTTGGTTTCTTGCAAACAAATAATATCTGCGGGATCAGTTTTTAGCCAATCAGTAAAACCCTTTTTAATTGCGGCACGTATGCCATTCACGTTATAGGAAATGATACGCATGTAATATGATTATTCAGGTGTAACTGATTTTTATTTTGAAAAAAAATAACTGGTTCCTTAAAACTAAGATAAGTGCAATTGATTAAAAAATCATTTTGAAAACTATATCTAATAACATTACATTTGCCCCGGTTTCGGTTCTGATACTTTTAAAAAAGTAAAAAGATTAATAGGGAAACCGGTGTAATTCCGGTACTATCCCCGTAGCTGTAAGCTCCTTTATATTATTCAATCTTCGTGCCACTGCTCCGATGAATCGGGGCGGGAAGGCCTTGAATAATGGAGTAAGTCAGAAGACCTGCCGCCGCCATCACAATTTTTCAGCTTTCGGGTGAAAGGCATGAGGTGTAAGCGTCGTAAGGCAATTATATTTCTATCTTTTTTTATTTCCTGAAAGTAGTCACAACAAAATTTTCTTAAAAATGAAAAGAAAAGTTTTAGTTATGGCTGCTATCATCATCAGCAGCCAGCTTTATGCACAAGACAGTTCCAAAGTAAAACAGTTGGACGAAGTAATTGTAACCGCAAACAGGATGCCTCAAAAGCAGAGTAGTACTGGTAAAATGGTTACAGTAATTAATCAGGAAACTTTACAACGCAATGCAGGTAAGACGCTTTCTGAGATCATCAATTATCAGTCAGGAATTTTCATCAATGGCGCCACCAATAATCTTGGTACCAATCCCGACATTTATTTTAGAGGCGCTAGTGCGGGTAATACATTGATCTTGATTGATGGTATTCCCGTTGGCGACCCCTCGAATATTAGTAACACTTTTGATCTGAATATGATTGCACTCGGACAAGTTGAACGAGTAGAAATTTTAAAAGGCGCACAAAGTACCTTGTGGGGAAGCGACGCTGTTGCAGGTGTTATCAATATCATTACCAAAAAAGAAAATAAATCTGGTATCAATAGTACTGCATTGTTGAGTTATGGTTCTTATCAAACAGTCAGAGGGAATGTGGGATTGAATGGACGCCTCAATAAATTCAGTTATAACCTTGACTATGATTTTACCAATAGCAAAGGGTTTTCAACTGCATACGATAGCACAGGGAACAAGAATTTCGACAATGATAATTTTAAGCAAAATAATTTTCAGGCAAATCTGAGATATCAGTTTGATGATCATTGGTCGATCAAAACCTTGAACAGTTTCTCGAAATATACCGGTGGTACAGATGCTGGCGCGTTTCAAGACGACAAAGACAATACTTTCGAGAACAAGAACGATGTGAATAATATGGAAGTAGCTTATTCAGATAAATTGATGCAGCTTCATCTATCACAAAGTTTTTTCACTGCGTCTAGAATTTATACAGACGATAGCGCTTCAGTTGGTGGATTTTCAAAATACTCAAAGGGAGTATATCATGGCAATACAGCAGTGACTGAATTGTTTGGAAATTTTAAATTAGCTAAAAAGCTGGTATTGATTTCTGGCATCCAAAGAATGTTTCAACAAACAGATCAAAATTATCTGAGTATTAGTAGCTACGGTCCGTATAAAACCGCTTTAGGTGATAGTGCAAAAGTTACGAACTTCGCTATGTATCATTCTCTATTGCTTACTGGTATCAATGGATTTGATGTTGAAGCTGGCTTTAGGTACAATAATCATAGTATCTATGGAAGCAATGCTACTTATACCTTTAATCCTTCTTTCCATGTCAATGAAAGTGCTAAAGTTTTTGTGAATATATCTTCTGCATTTAAGATTCCTTCCTTGTATCAATTATACAGTGAGTACGGGAATAAAAATCTGACTCCAGAAAAAAGTGTGAACTATGAATTGGGTGTACAAGTGTTTTCAAAAGACAGAGGATCAAATATTAGACTTGCAGGATTCAAAAGAGATATTAGAGATCTGATTGTTTTTTATACAGATCCCAATACTTATGAAAGTAAATATATCAATCGCGATTTGCAACACGATTATGGGTTTGAGTTAGAAACCACACTTCAACTTGCCAAGAACGCATATTGGATCAATAATGCTACCTATGTAAATGGTGAGGGAGAAAATGCAGGCGTAAAAACAAAGAACCTTTATAGAAGACCCAACTTTACTTTCAATTCAGTTTTAAATTTCGCTCCAATCAAAGGATTAGAATTGATGCCTTCTGTAAGGGTAGTTGGTACTAGGATAAAAGGAACTTATGATGCGGGTCCAGCTAAAATGCCAGCATATTATACAATTGATTTTTATACAGGCTACCAATTTTCAAAACACTGCAAAGCATTTCTTGATCTTAGAAATATTACAAACCAACAATATTTTGACATCGTAGGTTATACCAGTAAACGATTCAATATGATGGCTGGTGTGAGTATTGGATTGTAAATGGAAGGAAAATGGAATTAATGCGGACTATTACTGGTCCGCATTTTTTTTATAGCTTCTTCAAATAATTTGGGTTGATCGCAATTAAAAAGAATTGTATCACATGTTTTTTCGATCCCAAACATGCGTGTGATAGTAATAGTTTCCGACAAACGAATTACACAATTAAATCCTTCAATCCCTTTCAATAAAACTAGTTTTTGAATATTACCTTCTTGCGGTTCTTTTTTAGTTAATTCAATTCCCTCAATCAGGCCATATGGAATAATGGCGTCTCCAACAAGTCCGTTGTGTAATTCTAAATTATGCTCACCTAAATGTATGGGTCTAGCTTTTACAGAACGCATATGGGCGAAGAGTTGCAGACAGGTATAGGCACTTAATAGTGTAAGAATCCAGGCAGCAGTTTTACTCCATATTAAAAAAACGAAATGCATGCCTGAAGTTTCAATAAGAAAAAGAGACAGGACCGTTCCTAGAATTAAAAGGATTCCATTGTTTTTGTGATAACTAAATCGCGTCTTGTTATCAACAGCTTGTACTTTCTTAAATGAAAAAGCATAGAATAGTACAGCAACTTCAGAAGCAATTAAGTTTCCAACTTTTTTATTTCCAGTGATATTGTATAAAATTTCTCTGCAAAAAGGAAGGAAGTCAATATTTGTATTAACCGTAAGCAGCGCCTTATTTTTTGCTTTATTATAAGCGATGATAATGCTATAAATAACCCATAACTCTACTATAGGAGCAATCCAGTGTTTGATGGTTGAAAGCAGTGATGAACTATCTTTTCCGATGATCAGTCCACCAATAAATAGACCAATCATAAAAACTCTGATCACGGTTTTTCTTGAGACGGTTGTTTTGTAAATACTGATATAATAGAGTAGCGGAGCGGAGATGATTAAATCTAAAAGTATGGCGATCGATAATCGATCTTTTTGTAATTGATAAATGGGTGATAAAGAAATTGCAATGCAGCATAAGACCACCAAAGCAGGTAAGCCTAGTGCGATTTTCCAATTTGGTGCTTTTAACTGTTGCAAATCTTTCTATTTAAAATGAACTCTGAAAAAATAGTATTGATTAATCCTTTGGAACAGGAGGTGGTCCGTCTGGTAACATCGCTTTCCAAACCTCTTTTCCTTTTCGTTGTAAGAATTCTGCTTTGATATCTTTTCTCAGTTGCTCATTTTCAAAAAGGTCAACCATGGTGGTGCCCAAAGATTTTGAAGCGAATAATAGCCCTTTATGACCAATACTCATTCCTCCACAAGCCACAACTACCCATGAATGCCAAGGAGCTTCAAAGGGAGCAGTAGTAGCTAATAAAGTAATTTCAGGAACTATATAACTCACATCACCTACATCGGTTGAACCACCTGGTGCAGTTTCGTTTGTTTTTTCAAGCGGCTTAATAACACCATTGATCCCCTTCGATTCTAAGCCATATTCTTTCATGATCTTATCGGCAAAATCCAATTCATCTTTGGTGTAGGTAACTGGTCCAACCAAATTCATATTGTTCTGAAGTGTTTTAGCTCCGGTTTCATTGACCAATAGTTCATATAAGCCATTGTTCAATCGCACTTCCGATGTAACACCGGCCATCAGTGCGGCACCTTTTGCGATGTCTTTCATCCTTTCAGCAACTTCTACCACGCCACTACGTTTGCTATCTCTGATCCACAACCAAACAGCGGCTTCATCTGGAATTACATTTGGAACTTTCCCAGCTTTTGTAAATACGTAGTGCATCCGAACACTTGGTTTTACGTGCTCACGCATATAATTGATTCCCTGAGCAAATAATTCAGCTGCGTCTAAAGCACTTCTTCCATTCCAAGGGTCTGCAGCTGCGTGTGCAGATTTTCCTTTGAAAGAAATGGTAAAGTCAGTAATTGCTTGAGAGCTTTGCATATTGGCTTTATTCTCATAGTCGGGATGCCAGTCGAGACAAACATCAAGATCATTAAATAATCCTTCTTTAGCCATCCATACTTTTCCGGCAAGGTCTTCTTCTGCAGGTGTTCCATAAAATCGAATCGTGCCTTTCAATTTTCCAGCAGCAATTAATTCTTTAATAGAAACAGCAGCACCTAAGCTTGCCGTGCCAAACATATTATGTCCGCATCCATGTCCGGGTGCTCCAGCAAGTAAAGCCTCTTTATTGGGTTGTGCTTTTTGAGATAATCCAGGAAGTGCATCAAATTCACCAAGAATTCCTATGATGGGTTTTCCAGAACCAAACTCTGCTATGAATGCTGTTGGAATTCCGGCTACGCCACGAGTAACTTTAAATCCTTGTGCTTCTGCATAATCTGCTAATAATTTTGCAGACTTATGTTCACGCATCGCAATTTCTGCAAAGCCCCAGATCTGATCACTAATTTTTGTGAGCTCATCTTGGTGCTTTTCTACCGATTTTAAAACACTCGATTTATTGGGAGAAACTGAAGTGTTTTGTGCCAAACTACAGATTGCAAAAAGGATGCTACCTAAGAACAGAATTTTTCTCATGCTAATTATTTATGATATAAAATGGTATGGTTAAATATACAGATTCAATACTAGAAAATTGACCGGTTTAGGTCATTTTAATTTTTGCTTTAAACGTTTGTAAACGTTTATACTCGGATGTAAATATTTATTAACCGATAAATACAGATGGAGCAAAACATATTTGTTCTGTAAATACTGGGTTGACCAGTCATTATTATACAAATAAAACGAGCGATCATGTACGCAATGAAAAACAAAGTGCAGCTCATAGGTAATCTAGGGCAAGCACCAGACGTAAAAACAACAGAGACCGGTAAGAAACTGGCCCAATTTTCGGTAGCCACCAACGAAAGCTACCACAATGCACAAGGAGAAAAAGTAACTGAAACACAATGGCACCATGTGGTTGCCTGGGGTAAGCTGGCAGAAATTGTTGAGAAATACTTAGACAAAGGAAAGGAAGTAGCCATTGAAGGGAAGTTGGTGAACCGGAATTATGTCGACAAGCAAGGGGTAAAACATTATATCACAGAAGTAGTAGCTAGCGACCTATTAATGTTAGGCACCAATAAAACGGTTGCAGTGGTAGAAGAATAGAAATTAATTGTTGATGTTATATATAAATTCCGGATCATTTTGAATCCGGAATTTATTTGCACTTAAAATATACTGCTATAGGCCATCAAAAATAATTGGTTCATTATTTCAGGTTCAAGATCAGAATCTAGTAAAGAAATGATCTCTGGGTAATGCACGCCCTGTGTGATACACACAAGTTGTTTGTTGAAATATATTTCTTTGATAGAAGAAGTTCCATTGATGCCACTGATCAATATTTTAAATGGTTTATTTGATAAAAGCCCCTTTAAAACATAGTGATAAACATGGCTAATTGGCTGATAATTTTTTGCTGTTAAATTGATGATAGAACCTGTTGTATTCAATATTTGATCATAATACACTTTTTTTGTTGTGTCACTTACTCTGGCTTCAATGTTAAAGCGAGCAATGGTGTCGTTATCTCTTAGCAAATACTGATAATTTCCAGGAAGGAATTGTAGTGGAAGACCTGTTTTTATATTCACCCATGGAAGACGGTCTATATCATACGCATCATTAATAACAGTTGCGATGGTTTGTAATTTATAATTCTTATTTGCAAATACATCTCGCCCTTCTTCTCTTAAGAAAATATACTCCCTTTTCTGATAACGGATCGCCGTTTGAATTTCAACAGGTAAAGGCGTGATGTTTTTACCTTTCAAAGAAATTATTTCATAAGAAGGCTCTTGAAATCGTAAGGATTGTAGTCCACTCTTTGTATTGAATTGAACAAAATTCTTCTTAATAGATGTTACGGATTTAATTGCATTACTTAGTTTAGGTTGGATAAAATTATCGGGTGAAAAAGCTGGCAAAGCAGTTAATTGCATCAGCTCTGTTCCATTTTCCCTATCCATTAAAATGGGCAAACAGATCTTCAGGACCTTGTTTAAAAAAACTGGTCCGATTGTATAAAATGGATGTTCAAATCCAATAAAATAAGAATTATCGGGTCGCGCTAATAAAACGAATAACTGTTTGTTCATAACAACAGATTCGTCTGAACGGATCAGTTGAGCCCTAAGTTGATAGATGCAAACGTTTTTTTTCTTCGCTAATTCATTCAAGAAACTAGAATCCAAGTCTTTAAGGAGCATATCCGTTGCAAGTGGTCGTTCGCTAATATCAAAAGATAGATATAGGGTTGATTTATCCTGCAGATTCAGGTCTTTTTTGCGGATACTCGGTAATTCCGGATTTAACACATAGGTATCTTCACGCTCAGTTTTGAACATGAAATTTTCCGGGTAGCTCAAATGCCTTTTATATAAATCTTGAGTAACCGAATCAAGCGTTTTTAAAAAATCCTTTTGTACCTCAGGATAGTTTAAAAATTCTAGTGTTCGAGCATTGTTTATTAAATGATAGGCAGCTGCAGAAAGTTCTATTTTTTCTTGCCCGAAACCGAGTAATTTTATTGTCAGAAGAAACAATATAATAAGAAAGCCTTTCTGCATTCAACACAATTTAATAACTTGATAAGCTCAGGTAATTTATACTAATCTGAAGATATAAAGAATATGATTGGCAATTACAAACAACAGAGAATAATTCCAGCAAAAGACCCGGTATATTTAGACGGTCCTAAACCAAGAATTAGCGAATTAGCTTTTGCATGTGAGATTTTCGTTCAATTTATCAAAGGCTTTAGAACCATGCATTTCGCGGGCCCTTGTATTACCGTTTTTGGTTCTGCTCGATTTGAAGAAACGCATAAATATTATGTGGCTGCCCGTGAATTTGGGAAAAGAATTGCAGAAATGGGGTTTTCTACTTTAACAGGGGGCGGCCCAGGGATAATGGAAGCAGCTAATAGGGGTGCATTTGAAAATGGAGGTGAATCTATAGGTTGCAATATTAAGCTGCCATTTGAGCAGAAGCCCAACCCCTATATTCATACATCGATCACTTTAAACTACTTTTTTATTCGAAAAGTAGTATTGGTTAAATACTCTTATGCTTTTATCATTATGCCTGGGGGATTTGGCACTATGGATGAGTTTTTTGAGACCCTCACACTTGTTCAAACTAAGACCATTGGCGAATTTCCAATCGTACTTTATGGGAAGGAATATTTTGAGCCTTTGATGGACTATATCGCTTTTATGGCTAAGGAAGGGACTATTTCACCTGAAGATCTAAAGTTGGTTTTAGTGACCGATGATATGGACGAGGCAATAAATCATATCAAAGGCTATGTACTCAATAATTATACCATCAAAAAAAGGAAAAGAATCTGGTGGTTATTCGAAAAAGTATAAAACATAGTTCATGGTGAAAGCTTTTTGAGCAGGTATGTTTAATTACCTTTAAACAATAGAATCTTTTGGTTTTTTTAAAGCATTTTTGAATATGAAATTTTCAGTTCCTGAGGGCATCAAAAAAACAATTAAAATAACGGGAATTACTTTAATAAGTTTGGTGGCAATCTTATTTATCTTACCCTATCTTTTCCCGGATGCTATTTCTAATAAGATCAAGGATGCAGTAAAGTCGAGATTAAAAGGAGAAATGAATTTTTCGAGTGCGCGTTTTTCTTTCTTTAGTCATTTTCCAACACTTACTTTGAACCTAAATGATTTTGTTTTAAAAGGATCTGCCCCTTTTCAAAAAGACACATTGATCTCTGCTAAACAAGTTTCATTTGGTGTTAGTTTGGGAACATTGTTTTCTTCTACTGTTAGAATTAATCAAATATTTCTAACGAATAGTTTTATCAATATCGAGGTTAATCCAAAAGGAGAAGCTAACTATAATGTTTATATATCAACACCTGAAGCACCTAAGAACCCTGCAGATAGCAGTTCAGCATCATTGAAAATCGAAAGGATTGTTATTGAAAAATCTCATTTAGTATACGATGATCAAACAATCCCAATGCATATTGATGCAGGTGGATTTGATTATGAAGGCAAAGGCGATTTTAGTAAGTCTATTTTCGACCTAACCTCAAAAGTAAAAGTTCGAGCAATCGATTTCTTGTACGATAAGCAAGGATATTTTATTTCTAAAACGTTGTCGGCAAATTTGGTAACAAAGATCAATACGAATTCGCTAGAATTTTTATTTGAGAAAAACGACTTATTCATTAATCAATTACCTATTGGATTTAAGGGGAGGTTTGCATTTTTGAAAAATGGCTATGCGATTGATTTTAATTTGTTATCCAAAGAAACAGACTTGAAAAACTTCATTTCTGCATTCCCTCCGCCTTTCCTGACTTGGATGGAGAAAACGGATATCAAAGGCTCGATTGATTTCAAAGCTTCTTTAAGCGGAAACTATATTGCAGAGACCAAAGCGATGCCTAGTTTTAGGTTGAATATGGCTATCCGAAATGGTTATATTTCAAATAATAAAACACCTACACCTTTAAAAAACCTCTTCCTCAATTTAGAGACTAAGATTCCCGGTTTTAATATGGATAGCCTTTATGTGAATGTAGATTCGATTTATGCAAATGTAGGTGGCGATTATCTTAGTGCTATATGCCAGGTTAGAGGTCTCAACAAACCAGAAGTACACGCTAAGTTGAATGGAGAAATCAATTTAGAAAAATGGCAACAGGCCATTGGGATTCCCGGATTAGAAGCTAAGGGACAATTAACTTTTCATGGTAAAGCGGATGGGATATATAGTAAGGGCCAAAACCCAAAAAACTTTCGGTCAGATACGATCATTACATCAGTGCCAGTTTTTCAATTAAATGCTGCATTTAGAAATGGCTATTTCAAATATCCTTTACTTCCTAAATCTGTTGAAAAAGTTGCTTTTGATCTCGCTGCCAGTTGCCCTAATTCGAATTATAAAAACTCGAATTTGGTTGTTACGAATCTGAATGCAGTACTTGCCAATAATTATTTGAAAGGATTTATTAAAGTAAGTGGAGCAGATGATTTTCCGATGGATATTGATTTGAACGGTGTTTTGAATTTATCAGATATTAAACAGTTTTATCCAATTGATAGTCTCGATATCAGAGGAAAAGTTGCTGTAAATATTCAAGCAAAAGGAAAATATAATGCAGCAAAAAAATTATTTCCAACAACCAATGCAAATTTCAAAATGGTGGATGGTTTTATTCAAACAAAATATTATCCGCATCCAATAGAAAAAATTGCAGTTGATGCTACAATCAAATGCAGTAGTGCTTCTACAAAAGATGCCAGTGTAGAGATACAACCCATAAGTTTTGTTTTTGAAGGACAGCCGTTTACTGTAAAAGCAGATATGAAGAACCTTCAAAATGTCAAATACAATATAGTTTCAAAAGGCACAATGGATATTGGCAAGATCTATCAAGTTTTTTCCAGAAAAGGAATAGAAGTTTCAGGATTTGTTAAAACAGATCTTGAGCTGAGAGGATTACAGAGTGATGCATTAGCTGGGCTCTATCAAAAACTTTACAATGCGGGTACACTTTCTGTAAAAGATATTTCAGTAAAGACCGATTACTATCCTCATCCTTTCTTCATTAAAACAGGTGTTTTTCGTTTTAAAGACGATAAGATCTGGTTTGAATCTTTTAAAGGAACTTATTTAGAATCTGATTATGAATTAAGTGGTTACTTAAATAATACTTTTAATTATGCCCTTAAAAATCAACCACTGCATGGTCAGTTTGATTTAAAAAGTAATTTGTTGAATGCTGATGATTTCATGGCTTTTTCTGGTGACACAACACAAGCAACTGAAACAGGCGTTTTTATTGTTCCAGAAAACCTTGATTTGAATTTTAAAGCGACTGTTAAAAAGGTCAAGTATAAAGGCATGGATATTACCAATGCAAAAGGCGATATGCAGTTAAAGCAATCAGTGATGACTTTATCGAATACGGGATTTAATTTGATCGGAGCGCCCGTGATAATGGAAGCGACTTATAAATCCTTAAGTCCTAAACGGGCGGAGTTTAATTATCATATCAACGCAAAAGACTTCGATATTAAAAGAGCGTACAATGAAATAAAATTGTTTCATGATATGGCATCTGCAGCTGCAAGTGCAGAAGGTATTGTTTCGCTCGATTATCAATTAAAAGGAAAACTGAATGGAACGATGTATCCTGTTTATCCTTCTTTGGAAGGCGGTGGTGTGCTTTCTGTTAAAGCAGTAAAAATGAAAGGCTTTAAATTATTTAGAGCTGCAGGAAAAGCTGCCGGGAAAGATAGTTTAACAGGTAATGCAGATATTAGTAAAGTGGATATTAAAACTACGATCAAAAACAATGTCATCAATATTGAGCAAACTAAGATCAAGGTTTTTCCATTCAGACTTAAATTCTCAGGTCAAGCAAATTTTGATGGTAATATGAATCTCAAATTCAGAATCGGATTGCCACCACTTGGAATATTTGGCATTCCTATGAATATTACAGGTACGCAAGATAAGCCGATCATCAAAATGGGCAGAGGAGACAGTGCTACACTCAAAGAAACTGAGGACACGGAAAATTAAGTGAAGAGTGAAGAGATAAAAGTGAAGAGTGGCGGGTGTGTTAGAAAGCTAAGAGTTTTAAAATCACTATTATCTTTTAATCTTACAAACCTCTCTTCACTTTTATCTCTTATCTATTATCTAATTTTTTTCCCATAGGAAAAGTATATCCAAAACTTAAGATCATTTCATAAGTTCCGAAAGCTTGTTTAGCAGTGCCTTTATATACTTTTAAATTCGAGTATCGAGCATAGTCGATCTTATTGGTAAACTCTAAGTAAAAATGTTTATGAAATGTAGAACGTACACCTGCTTCTACACCCATATTCCATCCTCCGAATTGAAATCCATCATCGTTTGAATGACCGAAAAAAGTATTTTCAACGTGTGGTATTACTGGACCAACACCAGCTTTTGCTAAGAAGTCGAGTTTGAAATTTCCCGTTTTGCTTTCTTGCCAATTCCAACGTTTTACGATGTTAAAAAGTAAAAAATTTGCACCATTGTTTAGGTAATAGATAAAACCATTTGATGCAGCAAAATTCACAGTGGTATCAACTTGTCTACCACCTAGGGTGCCAACAATATGTGCTTGCTGACCATCAGAGATCAGGTGTTTGGTATGATCGAAATTAATTTCCCATGCCCAACCTTTCTTCTTATTGAAAAAATAGCCAATTCTATAATTGTATTGCGGAATACTTAATGGGATGCTCAATAAACCTTCATCCCAACCAGGATGATCATTTGAATGTATCTTTTGGAATGTATAATTATTATTCAACTCGGGCTGATTCACTTTCACATTGGAATTGGTATACCATTCCTTATTATATCCCCAAGAAAAATAAAACTCTCCCTTTCTTTCTTTTTTTGTCTTGGTCTGTGCAATTGTAAATAATGGTAAGGCTATAATAATGGCCATTCCCAATCTAATCATGGTTTTCATAAATAATAACTTAATTGTCCGATGCGAAATTACAAAACTCTAGTCAAGAACCGGACTTAACCATCTTTCTGCTTCTTCTAGCGGCATGTTTTTTCTTGTGGCGTAATCCAATAATTGATCTCTCTGAATCTTTCCTATTCCAAAATACTGACTTTGCGGATTGGCAAAATACCAGCCACAAACTGAAGATGCTGGATACATTGCAAGCGACTCGGTGAGTGTAATGCCAATGGTTTCAGAAGCTTTTAAAAGATCAAACAATTTATATTTCTCGGTATGATCTGGGCATGCAGGATAACCTGGGGCTGGACGAATACCTTGGTATTTTTCTTTGATCAGTTCCTCATTGCTGAGCTGTTCATCTGAAACATAGCCCCAATATTCGGTTCTAACTTTTAAGTGGAGATATTCTGCTAATGCTTCTGCTAATCGATCTGCTAATGCTTGAAGCGTTATTTTATTATAATCATCTAATGCAGCTTCGAATGCCTTGATATGTTTTTCTATGCCATGAATGGTAACTGCAAATGCACCTATATGATCTTTTTTAGCCACAGATTCAGGCGCCACAAAATCTGCTAAAGATAAATTGGGTTGATCGGCTGCTTTTTGAATTTGTTGGCGTAAGAACGATAATTGTACAGTACTATTATTCGCTTTTACAAATACATCATCTTCATTAGATGCTGCTTCCCAGAAGCCTAATGTTGCTTTTGGCTGTAGCCATTTTTCTGCGATGATCTGATCAAGCAAATTGTTTGCGTCTTTATATAATTTACTTGCTTCAACTCCAACAACACTGTCGGTTAATATTTCAGGAAAATTGCCGTGCAATTCCCAAGCAATGAAGAATGGTTTCCAATCGATAAAAGGCCTTAAAGTTTCAATGCTGATATCTTCTAAAACCTTTGTGCCAATAAATCCTGGCGTGATTGGTTCAAAATTCTGCCAGTTGATATTTGTTTTTTTCTTCTTCGCTTCGGAATAAGGGAGATAGTTTTTGATCGATTTCTTAGCGTCAAAGCTTTCTTTTAATTGTTTGTATTCTGCATTCAGCTGCTGTAGAAAATCTGCTTTCAAATCTTTGTTTAAAAGAGAACCTGCAACTGTTACGCTTCTTGAAGCATCTAAAACGTGTACCACTCCATCTCCAAATTCTGGAGCAATTTTTACAGCCGTATGCATTCTTGATGTAGTAGCTCCGCCAATCATTAACGGGTGTTTCATTCCCCTACGTTTCATTTCTTTGGCAATATGTACCATCTCATCTAGAGAAGGTGTAATAAGTCCACTCAAGCCAATGATATCAACCTTTTCACGAATAGCTGCTTCTAAAATTTTGTCGGCCGGAACCATCACGCCCAGGTCAATGATGTCATAACCATTACAACCCAATACCACACCCACAATATTTTTTCCAATATCGTGTACGTCTCCTTTAACTGTAGCCAATAATATCTTAGCAGCCCCTGCTGTTTCTTCATTGGTTGTGCCAGCTGCTAAGTGTGCTTGTTTTCTTTCTTCTTTTTCTGCTTCAATAAAAGGCGTTAAAACAGCGACGCTTTTTTTCATCACACGGGCACTTTTCACTACCTGTGGTAAGAACATTTTACCTGCACCAAATAGGTCACCCACAACATCCATACCTGCCATTAATGGTCCTTCAATTACATCTAATGGCCTTGGATATTTCAATCTCGCTTCTTCAGTATCTGCATCGATATAATCGGTAATGCCATTCACTAATGAATGTTTCAATCTTTCTTCCACTGAGTTATTGCGCCATTTCTCATCTTTCACTTCCACTTTACCCTTTGCCTTTACTGTTTCGGCGTGGGCAATCAATTTCTCAGTGGCCTCATTATTGTCGTTATTCTTATTCAAGATCACGTCTTCACAAAGCTGACGTAATGTTGGTTCAATTTCATCAAACACTACTAACTGACCAGCATTCACAATTCCCATATCCATACCCGCATTAATAGCGTGTAAAAGGAATACACTATGTATTGCTTCTCGTACATGGTCGTTTCCACGAAAAGAGAATGATACGTTTGAAACACCACCGCTTACTTTGGTAAGTGGCATCAATTGTTTGATTTCTCTGGTGGCTTCTATGAAGTCGACAGCATAATTATTATGCTCTTCAATTCCAGTAGCGATCGCAAAAATGTTGGGATCAAAAATGATATCCTGTGGATCATATCCAACTTGTTCTGTCAATATTTTATAAGCCCTAGCACAGATGCTAACTTTTCTTTCCTTGGTATCGGCCTGTCCAATTTCATCGAAAGCCATGACGATCACTGCAGCGCCAAAGGCTTTACAGATAAAAGCTTGTTCAATGAATTTGGCTTCGCCTTCTTTCATTGAAATAGAATTCACAATACATTTTCCTTGAACGCATTTTAATCCCGCTACGATAATATCAAATTTTGAACTATCGATCATGATCGGAATTCTAGCGATATCGGGTTCAGACTGCACTAGATTTAAAAAGGTGGTCATTGCTTGAACACCTTCTAAGAGTGCATCATCCATATTCACATCCAATACCTGCGCACCACTTTCAACCTGTTGGCGGGCTACTGATAGTGCTTCCTCGTATTTGTTTTCTTTAATAAGGCGTGCAAATTTTTTCGAACCCGTTACGTTGGTTCTTTCGCCCACGTTCACAAAATTCGTTTCCGGCCTAATTACCAACGGCTCTAATCCCGATAAACGTAAGTATGGTTTGATACTGGTCATAATAATAATTATAATGCGGTTTCTAAAACCGGTAAAGCACGTGGTTGTATGTTCTGAACGTTTTGAGCGATGTGTTTGATATGGTCTGGAGTTGTTCCGCAACAACCACCTACAATATTTACAAAACCTTCTTTAGCCCAGTCTTCAATAAAATGCGCTGTTTCGTGCGGTTGTTCATCATATTCTCCCATCGCATTGGGTAAACCTGCATTCGGGTAAGCAGAAGTAAAGCAAGAAGCAATTTGACTCAATTCCTCAATATGACTTCTCATTTCGGCAGCTCCAAGGGCGCAGTTCAAGCCAATACTGAGTGGATTGGCGTGCATCACAGAAGTATAAAAGGCTTCTAATGTTTGTCCGCTAAGTGTTCTGCCAGAAGCATCGGTAATAGTTCCACTGATCATGACGGGCAACTCAGGAATACCCTTATCTCTAAAGTATTTCTTAATAGCATAGATCGCAGCTTTAGCATTCAAAGTGTCGAAGATGGTTTCTACTAAAAGTATATCAACACCACCGTCTACGAGTCCGCCTATTTGTTCGTAATAAGCTTCCACCACTTCATCAAAGCTAACAGCTCTATATCCCGGGTTGTTTACATCGGGTGATAAGCTAAGTGTTTTGTTGAGTGGTCCGATTGCACCAGCAACATACCGAGGCTTGTCAGGATTCTGGGCAGTATAGGAATCAGCTGCTATACGAGCACATTTTGCTGCAGCAGTGTTGAGTTCATATGCCAGTGATTGCATATCATAATCGGCCATTGCAATAACAGTACTACTAAAAGTATTTGTTTCAATAATATCTGCGCCTGCCTCAAGGTAGAGTTTATGGATACCTATGATGATCTCGGGTTGGGTGATGCACAATAAGTCATTATTACCTTTTACATCAGTATGCCAGTCTTTAAATCGGGTGCCCCTATAATCGGCCTCGGTTAATTTATGGCGTTGAATCATGGTACCCATGGCTCCATCGATCACCAATATTCTTTTTGCCAATGTTTCTCTAATAGTCATACAATTCATTTGTTTCTCGGCTACGAGGGCCAAAAAAGGTTAATTGATCAGAACTAAATAACGCTGGGAGCGAAGAGAAGGCTCAACATGACGTTTATTAGTTCGATTACACCCTTGTTAGGGATATACAGGCCGAACAATAAACAAATCCGCCTGCTATCGTGCAAAAATAGCAGGCGGAGCTTGATTTTCCAAGAATATCGTAATAAGTAGATAAGAGGGATCCGTAAGCAGGTCTTATTTTATAATAACAGCTTCTATCAAAACAACGTCAGTTAAGAAGCCTGTACAGATGCCTTTGATAGTAATAGTCTGTCCAACTTTGAGCTGATTGTTGTTGGTTTTGAGGGTACAAAAAACTCCTGCGAAGGAATCATTGCTTTTAAGCTCAACCGTAGTTTTACCTGTTTGATCTTTTTTTACTTCTGTGATTTCACCAGAAACTTCCAATGTTTTATCGAGGTAAGCAACGTTAGCCACTTGTTCATTTGTTTGATAGGCCTTCACGATATCTATTGCGCTAATGCCAACACCTTGTTCATCAATCACATCCCTTTTAAAATGTGTTGGCATATAAAAGGCATAATACCAGACACCCAAAATACCAAGGACACAAATGATTATTGATGATAGGATTACTTTTTTATTCATGTGATAAAAATTTATTAAAATAATGAATAAAACCTTACCAGTTTTTTTGAAAGCCTTTTGGTTTTTTGATTACGAAAACCCTAGAAATGTTGAATCCAAAATGGATATCACCGTCGCCCCATTTGCCAGTTGTTTCATGGATAAATGTTCTTTCGGTAGTGCCATAACTATTGGTAAGGTGTAATTGGAAAACGTGCCCGCCGGTTTCAATGTCGAAACCAAAAGCAAGTGAATTAGAGTAACCATCGAATCCATTCAGTTGATAATAATATTCACCAGTGATATTTACTCTCTTTGATATTCTTTGTCTCATACCAACGCCCATTGAGAATTGGTAATTCTGATCAGCAGCTGTTGGCGTAGATTGATAGTGAACCATCGTGGGCATCAATTGTAAAGAAAAGTAGTCGCTAAATTTTCTTGCAATCAATAATTGTTGGGCGTAGAAAAATTTCTGTTTTACAAAATTGCTAGCATTAGGATCAAATACATCCCTTGTTCTTAAGAAGGCTGTTGCTACATAGCTCAATGAAATCGGCATGCTTGATGCACCAGTTGATTGTCTTAGTACTTTGTATTTGATAAATCCAGTGAACTCTTTTTCATAAGTCCCTCTACTAATACCTACCATCAACCTGTCTGTGATTCCATAATCCAGATCAAGTCTAGTAAATGCATTATCGAGCCCGAAGAAGTTTTTGCCTCCCTGATTAAGGGCGCCAAAACGGTGGGAAATGCGAAAGTCTAGTATGCCTCTTCCAACATTTTCGATCGAATGGCCATTGATCAATCTGGTTGTTTTAAAAGTTGACCTTGAGATTTCGGTTTGCAACTTTCTGGAAGAGTCTACTGTTTCTTTAAATAAATCAGGCTGCTGAGCAAATAATTTTGAAGCAGTGATTAAAATAAAAAGTAAAGATAAAATCAGTTGTTTGTGTGGTTTTGTGTGGGTCATATTTTATTTATTCATAGATGCAATAAACGCTGATTGTAGCGTCTGGAGCTATCTTTGATCCGATTAGATTTCCGGATATATTATAGTCCTTCAGCTTTATTTTGATATCACTTTTAAGCATGATCTTGCCTGAGCTTAAAACAGTTAAACTTCCTGTTACTACCACTTTTTGAGCAATACCATGTATGGTTAATGTGCCATCGGCAGTTATTTCATTTCCACCTGGATTGACCAAGTCAATATGCTGTATATCATTAATGAATCCTTTAAATTCTGCTTTTGGAAACTTTCCGCTTTCCATATAGTTTTCATTAAAATGATCTTCCATTAATTGGTTCTCGAATTTGAATCCTTTGATCAGTACGCTAAATACTATTTGTCCGTTGCTTTCTAACCAGCGACTATCCGCTTGATTGTTTACTGCCTTGATAGTTTCTAGAGGTGAGCTAGCATTAAATTTGATTTGCCCAGATTTTGTAGCATACATTTTCTGCGCATTGGCATTCATGAAAAATGCTAGGATTAATAGAAATGAAAGAAATTGTTTCATACAACTGATTTTAGGTGTTTGTAAAAGAGTTTTGATTTTTTGATCCACTCCCTAAATTTATTGAATCTATACCTAGAAAACCAGCCCTGTTTTCAGAGCCGGTATGTTCTAATGAATCAATCAAAGACTTGCACCTATTGTTGCTCTATACGATGGATGGCAAAAAAAAGTTGCCTCCACTGTGAAACAGATGGAAATTGTACTTTGATGGGTGGGTTTATTTTACGTATTGCTGAACAGGCAGGCGATTGGCAATACTTCTTGCCAACGTCATTTCATCGGCATATTCTAGCTCTCCGCCAAATGCGATTCCACGGGCAATGGTGGTGATATTGCAAGGTAAATGGGCGATCTTTTTCTGGATATAATAGATGGTAGTATCACCCTGTATATTCGGACTCAAAGCAAAAACCAGTTCTTCAATATGTTCATTTTGAATGCGCTGCACTAAGGGCTCAATATTCAGTTGATCTGGACCAACACCGTCCAAGGGAGAAATGATCCCATCTAATACATGATAGGTGCCATTAAACTGTTGGGTACTTTCAATGGCGATCACGTCGCGAATATTTTCAACAACACAGATCATTTTCTGATTGCGCATGGTATTGGAACAAATAGAACAGATATGACCGTCACTCACATTAAAACATCGTTGACAGAATTTGATATCTCTGCGCATTTTAGCGATCGTTTCGCCAAAAAATTGCACTTCCTGTACGTCTTGCTTCAATAAATGAAGTACCAAGCGTAAAGCGGTCTTTTTTCCAATCCCGGGTAGTTTTGAAAATTGTAAAACAGCGTTTTCAAGGAGAGAAGAAGGAAGTTGCATAGCCCAAAGATAAGTAGACCTATTTATTTAAGACACGATTCTTGTGTTTTGTATGCAAATTGAATTGGGTTCTTTCATTTACTTCCAATTCGTGTACAAAAAGGGTCAACTTTTTTGTGAAATCATCAAGTATACGGGCAGATTGCTGTATTAGGTGTACCAGTTTTCTTAATTCCTCAGGATGATCAATATGCCTTTCAAACAAATTAGCAATCCCTTGGATATTTGCAACTGGCTGGCGAACCTCATGTGAGAGAATAAATAATAATTCTTCTAGTTCCTTGATGTGTCGGGCAGCATCTTCTTCAGCCTTCTTTTTGTCGTTGATTAGAATCCTGAGTGATAAATATTGTTGAACTACATCGTCTGCATCTTTAATAGGAATGATGACAGATTCAAGCCAATAAAATGAGCCATCTTTAGCACGATTTTTTACCTCGCCGCGCCAAACACTGCCAGATTTAATCGTATCCCACATATGGTTAAAAAATTCGACAGAATGAAAACTTGCGTTAACGATATTATGGTTTTTGCCTATTAATTCTTCAACTCTATATTGAGAAATCTCGCAAAACTTTTTATTGGCGTAAATGATATTGCCCTGTACATCAGTTATGGAACAAATGATATTTTCATCAGTTGCATTCTGATAAGCATTAAGTAAGGCTTTTAGGTTTATACTATTCTGCTCCGTTATATGATAGTAATCATTCATTGCAAGAATTTTAAAGGGGGGGAGCTTTAAACGATAGACAGATACGCACTATATGCTTATACAATTTAAAAAAAGAAATTGTATAATGAATAAATTATTTAATAAAGCGACTATTTTATTTTAATTGTTTAATTAATTTATTTAAAAAGGAACAAAAATTAAACAGTATAGTCATTTTATTTATAGATACATTAGTCCTTTATTAAAAAATATAAGATTGATCAGTGTCTCTATCAGCTCTGATCATTATTTTTTTGGTAAAGCTCTTTACCAACTCAGGTTGTTTTTTCTCTTTGAATGATCCTGGATCCCATTTTCCATTTTGATTGCTATCATATAAAATCCTGAATTCGTATTCACCTGGTTTGAAGCGTTTACGTATGAACTCTTTTCCTGTAATTGCGTAGGATCCAGAGACCTTGCCATCTAATACCAACTGCATCACAGGATGTGCCGTTAAGTCTAAGTTTACAAATCGGATTCTACAACTGCCATATTCAGCGTCTCTTTTAGTGAAGATCTTAGCCGTATCAGATTTTGCAAGACCATTTCCCAAAGTGTCTACAAACGCGTCTTTCGAAACGATCAATCTGAAAAATTGTTTTTCTTTCCATGGATATTCAAGACTGATCTTGGTTTTGCTGGTATCGATAGAAAGTTTGTAGCCTGTGATGGGCTTAAAAGATGTGTCATATAAAACAATCTTAGAGCTATCCCAAGATCTAAGAGGTCGGCCAAAATTGAGTTCCAGATTTTGAAGTAGATCTTGTTGTCCTCCAGATTCAAGATTGGAGCTATATTTTAACCTTTTATCATCAGCAGAAGATTTTGATTTTGGAGTAGTGGTAGTTGAGACCACAGCTTTAGGTTCCGATTTTTTATATTCCTGATAGGCATATAAAGTGTCTGTTCGTTGACTGCCATTGATCAGTATCGGTTCTTTTAAAAACGCAAAAGTTTTTGTACTATCATCATATTTTTTTGTAAAATCATTTGGAACTACATAAACTGAAAACCTTCCTTGAGGTAGGTATTTAAAATTAAAATAGCCCTTCCTATTGATCCTTGTATAATAGCGAGGTTTGTTTTTATAGATGGAACTATCAGCAGTATTGTTGTGTAATACAGCTATTAGCGTGGTGTCGGTTTTACCGGTTTCAGCTAAGAACACATAGCCACTATAACTATTACTATCAAGTTTGTTGCCAGTTGAGAAAACGTAAGTAAAATTCTTAGCTTCATTCCCCTCATTCACGTCTTTGATTGCATTTCCAAAATCAAATGAATAGGTCGTGT
This sequence comes from Bacteroidota bacterium, assembly GCA_026391125.1. Lineage (GTDB taxonomy): Bacteria > Bacteroidota > Bacteroidia > Chitinophagales > Chitinophagaceae > Sediminibacterium. The sequence continues at coordinate 15,864 of JAPLEO010000145.1, read as the reverse complement.
TTTTTTCCAAACTATCCCGCAATTTCACCGTCACATTATGCAACTTGTAATCAACCAAGGGAATGTTTTTTGGGTTGGGTGAAATGATCAGGTTTTCATTGGTATTCTGGAGTGTTACGTATTCGTCGAAGCTCAAGATAATATTTTGGCTAGCCACATTCACAGCAGAATCTTTTGGGAAAGCACCAATCAACCGAGGTGGAATACTATCTCTTGGTCCACCCCCAGGAGGTATGATATTGGCGCATGAGTAAAAGCCAATGGTACTCATCAGACAAACAAAGACCAATAATAAATTTGAGCTTTTAGTTTTCATACACCCTATTCGATTTAGTTTCCGCAGCAAATATAGAACCCCTAAGGGCATGAAAAAGCAGTTAGAGTCGTTAAAAAATGATTTATTCTTCGTTTCCCCCGTCTGATTCGTTCAGGTCGTGCAGTGCAATAGCCATGTTATTGTCTTTGACAAAATTGCACCAATGGCATTCTTTCTTTCCGCAGCCAGTATACAATTCTCTATCCTGAATTTTTTTCCAAACCGTTTGAATTTGCTGCTTCACAGTAGTGATATCAGCTTCTTGAATGACAATTTTTTCTTTACGAAACTGTTTTTTCTTATCAGGTTCTATAAAGTCGAATTCAGTACTCATTACTTGCCAATTCTTCTGCTCATAGTTGTCGACCAGAATTTTATAAAACACAGCCTGCCGCCAGTAGTCACCTCCATTTGGATCCTCTTCATGTGGCGGATTCAATTTCTTTTTTGCCTTTTCTATATCACCCGTTTTATAATCCACCACATTCACAGACTTGCCATCAAATTCGAGTTTATCGAGTTTACCTTTTAAAGGAACGCCTGCAACAACCACATTTCTAATGGTTCTTTCTACTGCAACTATTTTGTTCCAACTAGCTAAGTATTTGTTGTAATAGTTAGTAAGTACTTCCTGGCCATATTCTTTACGGCGATTAAATTCTTCTCTTGTAAAGCTTTCTCGATGGCGATGCATATACCATTCAAAGTCGTTAATGAATTCTGCAAGTTCTGGGAACCTGTCGTTGGTCTGCATTTTAGAAAACAGTTTTTCTAAAGCAAAGTGCACCGCAGAACCAAATTCAGTAGCCTCGGATTTTCCAGAAGGGACTCGAACCAAATTTTGAAAATAAAATTGTAGCGGACATTTCAAATAATTATTAAGAGCTGTTACATTCATGACGAATTTTTCGAGGATTCGATCAATAAATTCTGCTTCTACTTTTTCTATTTCAGGGGCTTGTTCTTCTTCGAACTGAACAAGTGCGAATTCGCTTAATACAGTTGTATCCAACGCAATGTGATGTATAGGTAATGCATGAATATCTTGGATCTCTGCAATAAACATAGATGGCTCTAAAGCTTTTCCGTCGTTGCGGTATTTACTATAGGAGATCGAAAGTTTTAATTCTGCCCTTGTAAGTACCACATAGAACAATCTACGTAACTCTTCTTCCTCAGATTGTTTGGGTTGTGATTGAAATAAGGTATCAGGGAAACTATACCCACCGCCTGGTTTTCTTTTTTTCTCCCAATTCGATGCGTTACAACCCGCAAAAAAAACATGTTCAAATTCTAGTCCTTTCGAACCATGAGCTGTTAAAAGGTTTACGCCTTTATCACTACCACTTACCTGAACCAATGGCAGTGCAAGGTCTTCTTTCTCCATGAGTGAGAAAATATTCACTAGTTGATCTAGGGATAAAGTTGGGTTACGTCCTGCTTCTTCTTTAATAAATTCGAAGAGTCCAGAAAGTACTTGCAAGTGCCAGTGTTTCTCTTCACTCAACATAATCCAACTTAGTAATTGAGTATCTCGAATGAGGTTTTCAAATAAATTGATGAGGGTGCAATTACTTACATCAGCAATCAATTTTTCTACTGCTTTGCTAGCGATGATCAGCCCTGCAGGTTGTGCAGTGCTAAACAGATCTGAAGCAGGGCCATTGGCTTTCTCAAAAATTTGTTTTCTTAAACTAGTTTTATTTTCACCAAATTTTCTATCAGCAACTAATGAACTTAGAGTAGCAATTTGGATCGGTGGAATATTAAACCAATCAAAGTGGAGAATCTCAAATAACATTTCTTCTCCACCAAAAGCTATGTCTAATTCTGCTGCAAGATATTTTAGAAATAGAATAATTTTTTTAGCAAGTGGAATCTCTAAAATGTTAAGATTGCGTTTACTATAGACTGCAATCTTCCTTTGTTTTAAAAACTGCGTAAGCGCTTCTCCGTATTTGTTTTCCTTATAAATGATTCCAATCCTGCCAGGCAACACTCCGGCATCGAGTAGTGATTGCACCTGTAAGCAAATGGCAATCATTTCCTGACGAACTGATTCGTATTCGTTGATGACTGGAAATTCAGTAATACTTTGTAAGTCGTTATTAGAAGCCTTGAGTGTTTTACTAAGTCCTTCTATTTGTTTGATCAATCGTTCTTCGTTTCTGTCGATCAGTGTTTTTGATATATCTAATATTGGTTGGGTTGAACGATAGTTATTGGTAAGTACAATCTTAACCAGATCATCCTGATATCGATTGGCAAATCCAAGCATATTTTCAACGTTCGCACCTTGGAAGCGATAGATACTTTGATCGTCATCTCCCACCACAAAAATGTTGGGTTGTTCCCAATAGTTGATCAGTAGTTCTACTAAACGATTTTGTGTGCCACTGGTATCTTGATATTCATCAACTAGAATGTATAAAAACTGTTCTTGGTAACGTGATAAAAGTGTTGGATTTTCTTCAAATGCTTTGATAACCCAATTGATCATATCATCAAAATCATATCGATTCCTTCTACGCATGAGTTGCTGAAAATTAGGAAACTCGTTCACTGCAGCGAGGAGTTTTGCCATCTTTTCTTGTTCTTCAACAATTTTATTTTCTTTTAAGTCGCCTGCCTTAAATTGTTTGTAAGCTCTTTTGTAAACGAATTCTTCTCTATTGGGTAAGTCGTTCAAGTAAGCATTTATTTTATCGCTAATAAATTCTGGCGTCCAGCCCTCTTTCTTCATACTGCTAAAGAGCTGTTGAAGGTTGTTTATTTCGAAATAAACATCTCCGCGGTACCTTTTGAGAGGATTGTTTTTTTCAAATCCATCTATTAATTGTTTGAAGAGGTCGATCTTTTCTAAATCAGAGATTGGGTCGAGGGAATTTTTTTCAAACAGCGAAAGATTTTCTTGAATGATGTCGTTACAGAAAGCGTGAAATGTGTAAATGTTTACTTTATATGCGTCAGGCCCAATAAACCCTAGCAACCTTTTGCGCATAGCAACCGCACCTGCATCAGTATAAGTAAGGCAAAGAATATTCTCTGGTGAAGTATCGGTTTCTAATAAGATCTTGCCAATTCGGGCACTTAGAATTTGGGTTTTACCGGTACCTGGACCGGCAATGACCATAACCGGACCTTCAATAGTATCAACTGCTACTTTTTGCTGGGCATTGAGTGCAGAATATATTTTAATGAATTGTGCTTTTTGTTGCTCTAAGGTTGCCATATGATAAAGATAAATGAAAGCAATCAGCTGTTTTTATTTCCCTAAAGAACAAATTAGTTAAACAATACGATCTTTAGGATGTTATCATTCAAAGTAAAGCGATGTCGAAAGTATATTCTGTGAAGACAGTTCAAAAAATGCCTATCAGCTTAGAGCAGGCCTGGGAATTTTTCAGTAATCCTAGCAATTTGAAAGAGATCACCCCATCCAAACTAGGGTTTAAAATCATTTCAAAGCACCATGGCGAAAAAATGTACGCTGGCCAGATTATTGAATATATCGTAAAACCCATTTTAGGTATTCCGCTTTATTGGATGACAGAAATCACACAGATTGTAGACAAGCAATATTTCATAGATGAGCAAAGATTTGGGCCATACAGTTTATGGCATCACCAGCACCATTTCAAATCAATTGAGGGAGGTGTTGAAATGACTGATATTGTTCATTACAAATTACCTTTTTGGATGTTGGGTGATTTGGCTCATTGGCTATTTGTAAAAAAACAAGTCCAGAAAATCTTTGAATTCAGATTTATAGCTACTGAAAAACGGTTAGGTATTTGGCCAGAGTAAGCTGAAAAGGTTAAATAATTTGGGTAGGCCCTTCTTCAAATATTAAAAACCGGGAATCCTTTTTTAAAAATTAACTTTGGTTATAAGTTTCTTTTAAAAATTAGTTTTCAGTTCATGGGATTTCAGCCAAATACTTTGAAGAAATTGTCAGAAATTTTGGGAATCAGCATTTCTACAGTATCTCGAGCGCTTAAAGATCATCCAGATATTTCCACAAAAACAAAAGCAAGGGTAAAAGAATTGGCTGCAGCGCTTGACTATGAACCCAATAATTTTGCAGTTCAGTTAAGAACACAGCAAAGTAATGTGCTTGGCATTTTGGTGCCAACAATTCGAAATTATTTTTACGACTTTTTCATTTCTGCAGTTGAGGAAGAAGCGGTGAAGCAAGGTTACTCGATCATGATCATGCAATCGCTTGATAAGCTTTCTTTAGAGATCTCCAACATTAATGTTTTAAGGAGAAATAAAATCATGGGTTTGTTTGTGTCTATTTCAATTGAAACAGAAGACATGACCCCATTTAGAAAGTTGCATGATTCTGGTGTTCCCGTTGTTTTTTTTGATCGTGTGGCTGAAGTGAGTGGATTTAGTAAGGTTTGTTTGGCCGATGAAATTGCCGCACAAATTGCTGCGAAGTCGATCATTGAAAAGGGTAAAAAAAATGTACTGGCACTTTTTGGACACCCCCATTTGAGTATCACCAAATTGAGGTATGCTTCTTTTAAAAAATATTTTGAAATACATGCAAAGGACACAAAAGTCACTTACTTTTTTCCAGAGCATATAGAAGGGTCAAGGCAGGTTTGTTTGGATGTGTTCAAGAAAGAAATTCCTGATGCTGTTTTTTGTATGGGCGATATGATCTTAATGGGTGTGATGCATGCAGTGCACGAAACAAAATTAAAAGTGCCAGAAGAAATATCAATCATCGGAATTAGTAATGGTTTGATTCCTACCTTATACGATCCTAAAATTACCTATGTTGAAACGAGTGGCTTCAAATTAGGAAAATTGGCATTCAAGCAAATGTATGCTGCCTTAAAAGGAAATAAAGAAACAGAAGAAGTTATATTAGAGTCAATCTTAGTAGAAGGTGGTTCACTGTAAGACTTTTTAACTAAGGTTCTGAAGTATACAAACAACCGTATGTATTAAATTCAGCTTAAGATTAGTTAAGTAAAAATTAAATCAACTAAATTTATCCTCTCTAACGATTTGTAACAGATGATTTCAATCCCCTGACGCTTTGCGTTGCTCATTCCTATCATTCAAAGTTACTGCTGTATTATTCATTGAATTAAAATAGTCGTTAATGTCTTCTCATCATCAGGCTGGTCAAAGTCAAATTAGTAAGATTAGTGTTGCGGGTCTACTTGTTACTTTAGGAATTATTTATGGTGATATTGGTACTTCCCCACTTTATGTATTTAGATCAATTATTGGTGATCGGGTAATTACAGAACAGTTGGTATATGGAGGAATTTCCTGTGTGATATGGACGCTAACACTTCAAACCACATTCAAATATGTATTTCTCACTTTAAAAGCAGACAACAGGGGAGAGGGAGGAATATTTTCATTATATGCATTGGTTCGTAGATATGCCAAGTGGTTATATATACCTGCCATTATTGGCGCTGCAACACTTTTAGCAGATGGCATAATCACTCCTCCAATTTCAGTTTCTTCTGCTATTGAAGGGTTGGGTGGTATCAAGGGCTTAGAAAATACCATTGTTCCTGGTAATAATCTTACCGTTGGAATTGTAATTGGAATAATCTCCCTTTTATTCTTTTTTCAAAGATTTGGAACCAAAGTAATGGGCTTTGCATTCGGACCAATTATGATGGTTTGGTTTAGTATGATTTTGATTTTAGGAGCCATTCAGATTCAACATACACCAGAAATAATCAAGGCGTTGAATCCTTATTATGCTTATGAGCTCTTAGTAAATTATCCGCAAGGTTTTTGGTTGTTGGGTGCAGTGTTTCTTTGTACCACTGGTGCGGAAGCATTATATAGCGATTTGGGACATTGTGGTAGGAAGAATATTCAAGTGAGTTGGATTTTTGTAAAAACAGCTCTGATCATAAACTATATGGGACAGGGTGCTTGGCTATTGGCACAACATAGCGAAAAGTTAAATGGACTAAATCCCTTCTATGAATTAATGCCGCATTGGTTTTTATTGATTGGTGTTATTATTGCAACGCTGGCAACTATCATTGCTAGTCAGGCGTTGATCAGTGGGTCATTTACATTGATCAGTGAGGCCATTAGCATGAATTGTTGGCCAAGGGTTGCGATAAAGTTTCCTTCTGATGTGAAAGGACAAATTTATATTCCAAGTTTAAATTGGTTCTTATGGATTGGTTGTGTGAGTATGATGTATTATTTCAGAAAGAGTGAACACATGGAAGCCGCATATGGATTTTTCATTACAATCACCATGATGATGACAACCTCGTTGATGTTTGTTTACTTACGTCGGGTTAAGAAATGGGCCAGGATTATGGTAATCTTAGTGATGCTTGTTTTTGTAACGGTGGAGGTTTCTTTTTTTATAGCCAACATAGCAAAGATCAAAGACCGTTGGTTGTTTTTAATATTTGATATGGTACTTGTTTTTGTAATGGTGATATGGTACAGAGCAAGAAAAATCACTAACCAGTATTTGCAATTTGTAAAACTTTCTGATTATGTTCCAAGGCTTGTGGCATTAAGTTCAGACAAGGACTTTCCAAAATTCGCCTCTCATTTGGTGTATCTAACAAAAGCAGATTTTGATGGAGAAATTGAAAGAAGAATCATGCACTCGATTTTGCATAGAAAACCCAAACGTGCAGAAGTGTATTGGTTTTTACACATCAATCGTTCTGATAACCCTTACACGATGGAGTATAGAACCAAAGAAATCGTAAAGGGGAAAGTTATTAGGATTGATTTTAATTTAGGATTTAGGGTTCAGCCAAGGGTTAATTTACTTTTCAAAAAAGTAATGCAAGAAATGTACACTTCCAAAGCAATATATGTAGAGAACAAGTATGAGAGCCTTGATCCAAATTCATTTCATGCAGACATTACGTATGTGATTATCGAACCATTTCTTTCTGTTGAGAATGATTTTAAATTAAGAGAAGGCTTTATTATGGATACTTATTTTACCATCAAAAACCTTTCACAGTCTGATCAAAAAGCATTTGGTTTAGATACTGCTGTTACCGTCATAGAGAAAGTTCCTTTGATCATTAGTTCAAAAGCAAAATTCACTTTGGTAAATAAAAATGTTTAGTTATTTCAATTCCAGTAACTGACTCACATTATTGTTTCTATCAACCGATGCCACACAAATTCGTTTGCCATTGGTATCAGGAACTTTTGAGAGTTCTAGTTTTGCGGTTTTTTCTGTAACGATCACTTGAACTAATTGGGCATTTGCTAGTTTAACTGGCAGGTTTTGATCTAGAATAAATACACCGAATGCTTTAATCTTTTTCGTTCCAACTTTAGTGATTTCATAAAACCCATCCGACAATTTTGTAACTGTTGGTTGATCAGGTATTGCATCATCGATCCAAGGCATTGGAGGAACTAATGCAGGATAGTAGTAGTAATTATTTTTCAAACTATCGTTCCATCCCAATGGATTTTTTTCAAATACTTTGCTATTAAAGTAAACACTTCCTTGTGTGTTTTTGTAATTTCTTAGTGCTGCTATTTGTTTTGGGATTTCATTTGGATTTCTCCATGCAGGATTTGTGCCAGCACGATAGAACCCATGTCCTATAAACATTTGACGGCCATAAGTATGTTGGTTCCACCAGTCGAGCAGTACGTCATAGTCTGCTAATTTATGTCCTCTCTCCCAATACAATTGCGGCACTACATAATCGATCCAACCTTTATCAAGCCACAATAAAATATCGGCGTATAAGTCATCATAATTTGTTTGTCCGCCTTTCGTATCACTGCCCATTGGGTCTTGACTTTTATTGCGCCAGATGCCGAACGGACTAATACCAAACTTCACTCTAGGGTTTGTAATGCGGATGGTTTCGAATATTTGTTTGATGATACTATCGCAATTGCTTCTTCTCCAATTTTCTTTATCCATGCCATTGCCATATTTCAGGTAAGAAGCTTGGTCGGGAAATTCTTTTCCTGCGATGCGATAGGGATAGAAATAGTCATCCATGTGTATGGCATCAATATCGTATCTGCTCACGATATCTTTGACAACTCGAACTGTATGCTGACGCACTTCGGGTAGCGCAGGATTAAAATATTTTTTATCGCCATAAACCAAAAACCATTCTGGATGTAATTTGGTAAGATGTGTTGGTGCGATGGAAGACTTCTGCATATTAAAGACCGCACGGTATGGGTTCATCCAAGCATGAAATTCCATCCCACGATTATGCGTTTCTTTGATCATGAATTCTAGGGGATCGTAATAAGGGGTTGGAGGCAAGCCCTGTTTACCAGTAAGAAATTCACTCCAGGGTTCGTATTGAGAAGGGTATAGTGCGTCTCCGGCAGGTCGAATTTGAACAACTACTGCATTCATTCCATTCTGCTGGTGCATATCCAGCAATTTGATGTATTCAGCTTTTTGCTCAGCAACAGAAATGTTCTTTGAACTTGGCCAGTCGATATTATCTACAGAGGCAACCCAGACTGCTCTGAACTCATAATTGATAGGACTTTGGGAATTTCCTGAAACGGAAAAAAGGTAGCATAATAGAAGTATGCTGATCGATTTAAATAGCTTCATCCCACGAATTTAAACTTATGTTCTTTCGCAACACAAAATGTGGAAGGAATTTGAATCAATTAGCTGTAATGCACATTTATTCCGGCCTTTCTCTGATCTTATCAAGCAAATGACTCAATTGCAAGGCCTCCTCATTGTTGAGGTTATGCAAAAGGTTGTCAATATCGCTATTGCGAATGTCTAATTGCTCCAATAAATGAAGCCCTTTTTCAGAAATGGAGATGTCAACTAGTCGTTTGTCAGTTGCACAAATAGTTTTATCAACCAATTGTTTTTTAATTAATCGGTCTACGATCCTACTTGTATCACTCATCTTATCGAGCATCCTGTCGCGGATCTGTAAGGTGCTCAGAGGTTTTTTACTACCCCTCAGGATCCTGAGAATATTATACTGTTGTGTTGTAATATCAGCTTCGTCAATGATTAGTTTAATCCTTTCGTTTAGCCAATTACAAGTGAAGATGAGGTTAACTTCAGCTCTTTGAAAATCGTTTCTGAACTGGTACTGTTGGATGTCTTTTTCTATGCCCATGCTGAGATATTTCCGGTCTTTTATCTTATGGTGTAAGATTAAAATGCAAAACTAAAGAGTAAACATTAAAAAAACCTTAAAAAGTATATTATTTTTTTATTAAAAGCGTCATTTTAACAATTAATCTTCCCAAACCTTCAAACCCTCACTACAGTTGGAACAGATGTCGATATTTTTTCGGCTTTTACTTAGTTCCTTTCGAAATTGACGGTAATTATCGTTGTTCCAAATTTGCTTAAAGCTTTGATTATTAAGGTTTCCAAGCTGGTGCAGGGCATCTTTATCAAAACAACAAGGAACTACTAAGCCATCCCAGCTAATCACATTGGCATGCCAAAGCCGCCAACAATGGTTACTAAGTCCGCTTTTTACGATCCTTTTTCCATCTTTTCCCATTTTGTACCGACTATATTTATCAATCGTGGGAACCAGTTGGTTGGGGTCATTTTCAAAATCATAGACCTGGGCTGTTTTAAATCTCACTTGATCAACCCCAATTTCTGCACCCAATTGTTTGATAGCTTCTATTTGATGTTCATTTGGTTTTACCACTAAAAATTGGAAAAACACGAATGGGGTTTTGCTGTTCAATGCTTTTTTCCATTTCACGATATTTTTTGCCCCTTCTATTACTTTTTCAATATTTCCTCCTATCCGGTACTGTTCATAAACATCTTGCGTGGTACCATCAATGGAGATGATTAATCGGTCTAAACCACTTTCAACGGTAGCTTTTGCCTTAGCGTCGGTTAAATAGTGGGCATTGGTAGAGGTTGCTGTATAGATCTTTTTATCATGGGCGTATTTCACCATTTCCAGAAAATCTGGGTTAAGGAAGGGCTCTCCTTGGAAATAGAATATGAGGTACATCAATTCCTGATGTATTTCGTCGATCGTTTTTTTGAAAAAACTTTGTTCAAGCATCCCCGTAGGCCTGGTAAAAGCACGCATACCACTAGGGCATTCGGGGCAACGTAGGTTACAAGAGGTAGTAGGCTCAAAAGAAATGGAAATAGGGTAGCCCCATTGAATCGGTTTCCCGCTAAGTTTTGTTAACTGATAGCTAATGAACACTTTAGATGCATTCCAGATCCGCCTAAAGCTAATTTTTGTGAATAAATTGATGCTATCGTTCCAGTTAAAATAAGCCATATTGGTTGTAAAAATAAGGTAGACTGATCAAGTAAAATGTATTATTAAAATCATATATACTATTTGGTAATCTCGTCATTTTTGGTGAAATTGTATACAGAAGAGGGGAGTTTCTTTTAAGGACTTTGGTCCAAATAATCATTTAATTGTTAACTTGCACCCTCTTAGCATCTGTTTAGGAAAATTGATGAATTTTATAAACAGTGCACCTTTGTTGAAACATTATGTTCAATTTTGGGTGTTTGGTTTAACTTAAATATAAAACATTCATGACCCACTTTCATGATCCTACTACTTGTCAGTCTTGTGCTCAGCGCTTTGCATCGGTATTTTGTAAGGCCAAGCAAGAATTCATTTCGGAGATCAACGACCAAAAGATTTGTAACATTTATAAAAAAGGGCAGACCCTTTTTAATGAAGGTTCTTATCCGTTTGGTGTTTATTGTATTAATGAGGGGAAGGTTAAATTATCACATTTAGGAGATGACGGAAAAGAGCAGATCATTCGATTATTGCGTGGAGGTGATGTGATGGGTTATCGTGCATTATTAAGTGGTGAAAGATATAGTGCAAGTGCAATTGCATTAGAGGATACACAGGTTTGTTTTATACCTAAGGAACTTTTTATCAGTGTGCTTAAAAACGATACTGGACTTGCATTTGAAATGATGAAGTTATTGAGTGATGAATTACATAAGGCGGAAGTTAAATTAACACACTTGGCACAAAAACCAATCCGTGAAAGACTTGCGGAAACCTTATTATTCATTAAAGAAACTTATGGATATGAGGCTGATGGAATTACATTAAGTGTTCGTTTATCGCGCGAAGAAATTGCCAATTTAGTTGGAACTGCTACTGAATCTACCATTCGTTTATTGTCTGAATTTAAGAAAGATGGTATGGTAGAATTAGATGGTAAGAAGATCAAAATCCTACGCCAGAAAGAACTCATCAAAACAGCTAACCTACAGGATTAAAGGGCTAATTGACACTTAAAAACATGACAAAAATCATGCATGTTATTGAGTACTGTCATTTGCTAAACTTCTCTACGTGAATATCTTGCACGTAAATAGAAGTAGATGCTCACTAATCACAACGAAACGGTTTCACAAGAATTATTAACCCCAGAAGGGTTATGTTCACTAATACTGAAGGAGTACCATCCTTCTATTGGAGATTCTTGCCGTAAAATCGAAAGCTTCTTATTATCTAACCAATACGGAAAAGATATATCCATCCCCTTGTCTGAATTAATTCATTTGATTTTTATGAAATTGAATGATGAGATCAAGCATTTTTTTCTCAAAGAATCGGGCATCATTTTTCCAGCCATCAAGAAAAATTCTAAGATCAAAACTGGAAAAGAAACTAGTCATTTTTTGCAACCTACAGCAATCGAATCGATACATCAACGCCAGCAGGTCATTACCAATCTATTACAGAAATTAAGACATTTATTGCAGGATTATAATATCCAACCTACCTGGCATAAAGACTGGAAAGAATGTGTCAATGAAATGTTTCAGTTAGAAAGTAAAGTGTATCAATGGATACATGTTGAGGGTAGTTTATTGTATCCGAAACTGACGGTGAAAGCACACCACTAATTTTCTAGTAAATTAATCTCGCAATTTAGTAGCATTAAGCAATTTATTGTAAATTCAATCTATGCCAGAAATAGCTGTATCGCAAAAATCGAAAGTGCAATGTTATCATTGTGGCGAAGACTGCGATGAGAAAACTATTATTGCACACGAGAAAAACTTTTGTTGCGATGGTTGTAAAATGGTTTTTGAGATCTTAAATAAAACCGGCATGTGCGATTATTACACAATTAGTGATAATCCTGGAACTAATCAGCGTATAAAAATAAGAGAAGACAAATTTGCTTTTCTCGACGATCAAAAAATTCAATCTGCATTACTGATTTTTGCCAACGAAACCGAAACGCATGTGAATTTCTATTTGCCTCAAATGCACTGCAGTAGCTGTTTGTGGCTTTTAGAGAATTTACATCGATTAAATGAAAACGTGATTGGATCGAAGGTGAACTTTGAAAGAAAAGAAGCCGATATCGTATTTGATCATCGCAAAGTATCGATGCGCCAAGTAGCTGAATTGTTGGCGTCAATTGGGTATGAACCTTATATTAGTTTTAAGGACCTCAAGCAACAGCGCCCTAGTTTAAACATGTCGAAGATCTACAAATTAGGAGTGGCTGGTTTTTGTTTCGCCAATATCATGTTGTTTAGTTTTCCTGAATACTTAGGGATCGATTCTCAGGAATTGTTTTTGCAGGGCACTTTCAGATACATGAACATTATTCTGAGCTTACCTGTTTTCTTTTATAGTAGTTCTGAATTTTATATCAGTGCTTGGAAAAGTTTGAAGCACGGATTTTTGAATATAGATGCACCCATTGTTTTAGCAGTTGCAGTAGCATTTACAAGAAGTTTGTATGAAGTGTTGAGTGGAACAGGTGCGGGTTATTTTGATTCAATGGCTGGTATCGTATTTTTCATGCTTATAGGAAGGGTATTACAGGATAAGACGTATCAGCAACTGAGTTTTGAACGTGACTATACAGCCTATTTTCCTATTGCTGTTACTAGAATAAAAGAGGAACAAACCGAAGCAGTTGCATTGCCTGATATTGTTTTAGATGATACCCTTTTAATACACCACCAAGAGTTGATTCCTGCAGATGGAATTTTAACCAGAGGAAAGGCCATGATCGATTATAGTTTTGTAACAGGAGAATCAGTGCCAGTTGAAAAAGAAATGGGTGAAATTGTATATGCGGGGGGCAAACAAATTGGTAGTAATATAGAATTATTGGTGATCAAAGAAGTGTCACAAAGTTATCTTACCAAACTCTGGAATAGATCTGAATTACAACGAGACCGAAACGATGAGGAACGTTCTTTTGTGCACTTACTCAGTCGCTATTTTACTTGGATCTTATTTACAATTGCAGCAGCTGCAGCAATTTACTGGTGGTTACATGATCCGTCAAGAATTGGTCAAGTAGTGACAGCCGTATTAATAGTAGCCTGCCCTTGTTCCTTATTATTGAGCAACACTTTTACTAATGGGAATATCCTTCGTAGGCTTGGTAGGAATCAATTTTATTTGCGCAACGCACAAACGATTGAAGACATCGCCAATATCAATTATATCGTGTTTGATAAAACAGGTACTTTAACAACAGGACGTTATCAGGACATAAATTATGATGGTGCAGATATCAGTGAATCGATCAAAGAAAAAATAGCTGTACTGGCTTCACATTCCACACATCCAATGAGTAAAGCTATTGCTGAATGGACTAAACAAACCAGCATTCAAAATATTAGTGTGGCTGATTTTAAAGAGCTACCCGGTAAAGGAATTGAAGGAACCGTTAAAGGCGATCGATTGAAATTGGGATCAGCCTTTTTTGTTCAAAAAACGGAGCAAGGAAGTAGTTTGGATTCGGTCGTTTTTGTTTCTGTGAATGGAACTGTCTTGGGAAGATTTGGTTTCAGAAATCATTATAGAGAACAGGTCCCTGCTTTGATGAAAAAATTAAGAAAATTAGGCTATCCTATATCCATATTGAGTGGTGATAATGCAGGAGAGAAAGAATATTTAGAAGAAATGCTGGGAAAAGGCACGCCTATTTTATTTCATCAAAAACCAGAGGATAAATTAGAAGCCATTAAAAAAATCCAAGCTACAGGTAAAAGAGTGATGATGGTTGGAGATGGACTAAATGATGCGGGTGCATTAAAACAAGCTGATGTTGGAATTGCAATCACCGAAAATACAGCCACATTCACCCCAGCCAGTGATGTGATTCTTGAAGCTTCGATGCTACCAAGATTTCATCAATTCCTGTTCATGTGTAAAGCCAATAAAGTGTTGGTGTGGACCGCTTTTATTGTTTCTATTTTGTACAATATTGTTGGGGAATCTTTTGCAGTAAGCGGTAATTTATCGCCGATGGTAGCCGCCATTTTGATGCCTGCAAGTAGCCTAACAATTTTGCTGATTAGCTTTGGAGCAAGTAATTTATTAAGCTGGAAAATGAACCTTAAATAATTAATTTAAAAGTTCAAACGCCGTTTGATTATATTTAATATATGACAAATATCATTAAACTGGTTGAGTATTGTCATGGAATGGTCATGATTACCCAGTTACTTTTACCAATATTACAACACCACCCACTATGAGTGTTATTATTATCCTTTTGCTGGCTAGTATATCTGTAGCCGCGCTTTTTTTAGGAGCGTTTCTATGGAGCGTTAAAACTGGTCAGTATGACGACGAAATGAGTCCGCCTATGCGGATGTTACTTGATTCAGTTCCTGCCAAGGAGAGTAAAGAACAAGTAAAAGTCGAATCCCTTTAAATCTTTTTAATCATCGCTAATACCAAAACCAAAACCAAACTATCCACATGCAAGTAGAAAAGTTCTATTATGACAACCGGATTGTAAAGCAATTTGCCTTTGCCACCATGTTATGGGGCGTTGTAGGCATGCTCGCCGGTCTGTTGATAGCTGTGCAAATCTATCTGCCGGCTGCCAATTTCGGACTATCCTTTACCACATTCGGTAGGGTAAGACCTGTTCACACCAATGCGGTAATTTTTGCCTTTGTTGGAAATGGAATGTTCATGGGTGTTTATTATTCATTACAGCGTTTATGTAAGGCGCGTATGTTTAACGACACGCTCAGTAAGATCCATTTCTGGGGCTGGCAATTAATCATCGTTTTAGCCGCAGTTACTTTATTGTCAGGCTACACATCAGGAAAAGAATACGCAGAATTAGAATGGCCAATCGATATTCTAATTGCATTGATTTGGATCGTTTTTGGTATTAATATGTTTGGTACCATCATTAAACGCAGAGAAAGTCATTTGTATGTTGCGATCTGGTTTTACATCGCAACCTGGATCACAGTTACCATGCTACACGTTGTAAACTCTTTTGAATTGCCTTTTAGCTTATTGAAGAGTTACAGTTTTTATGCAGGGGTACAAGATGCGTTGGTACAATGGTGGTATGGACATAATGCGGTGGCATTCTTCCTTACTACTCCTTACTTAGGTATTATGTATTATTTCTTACCTAAGGCTGCTAATAGACCAGTGTATAGTTATCGTTTATCGATCATACACTTCTGGGCTTTGATCTTCTTATATATCTGGGCTGGACCACACCACTTATTATATACTGCACTTCCTGATTGGGCACAGAGCTTAGGTACTGTTTTCAGTATCATG
>JAPLEO010000109.1 GCA_026391125.1 Bacteroidota bacterium | reverse complement strand
AACGAGGATTGGCGTTGTAACTAGCGACAAGATGGATAAAACTATCACAGTTGCAGTTGAAAGAAAAGTAAAACACCCGATCTACGGAAAGTTCGTAAAGAAAACAACTAAGTTTCATGCTCATGATGAAAAGAGTGAGTGTGGTATCGGTGATGTAGTTAAGATCATGGAGACTCGTCCATTGAGCAAGACTAAGCGCTGGAGACTTGTAGAAGTTGTTGAGAAAGCTAAGTAATTAGCCACATGCTAATGTGATTGATAACAATTGCAAAAGCCTCTGAAAAAAAATTCTGTAAATGCTTTGGACCTAATGTTCCTAGCAAAAAGTTTAAAAAAATGATCCAGCAAGAAAGCAGATTAAATGTAGCTGATAACAGTGGCGCTAAAGAAGTGCTTTGTATCAGAGTACTTGGTAACAGCGGACAGGATTATGCCAAAATTGGTGATAGAATTGTAGTGAGCGTAAAAGCGGCTATCCCGGCAAGTGCTGTTAAGAAAGGTACTGTATCAAAAGCAGTTATCGTTCGAACCAAAAACAAATTGCGTCGTAAAGACGGATCTTATATCCGTTTTGATGACAACGCAGTTGTATTGTTGAACAATTCTGACGAGCCTCGTGGTACTCGTATATTCGGACCAGTAGCTCGTGAGCTACGTGATGCAGGATATATGAAAATCATTTCATTGGCTCCTGAAGTATTGTAATAAAAATTATTTAGTTAAGCGTTTAACGCCTAGCATACAGCTTTAAGCATATAATAATGAGTAACAGATTCAAACCCAAATACAACATCAAGAAAGGTGATACCGTAGTGGTGATCGCTGGAGATGACAAGGACTTAACAAAGCCCCGTAAAGTGTTGGAAGTGATCATCGACAAAGGTCGCGTGGTAGTGGAAGGCGTTAGTATTGTAACAAAACATACTAAACCATCTGCAGCAAATACCAAAGGCGGCATCGTTAAAAAGGAAGCAGCAATTAACATCAGCAACGTACAGTTGTGGGATGCTAAAACTAGCGCTCCTACCAAAGTTACCCGCACAAGGGAAAACGGTAAATTAGTTCGTATATCTAAAAAATCAGGGGAGGTAATCAAATAATGAGTACTACTAAATACACTCCGAGATTAGCAGATAAGTATACCAAAGAGGTTATACCTGCTTTAATGAAGAAGTTCGCTTACAAAAGTGTCATGCAAACTCCTAAGTTGGAAAAAATTTGTATCAACCGTGGTGTTAATGGCGCCGTGACTGATAAGAAATTAGTTGATATCGCTGTAGAAGAGCTGAACATGATCACTGGTCAGAAAGCAGTTCCTACAATCTCTAAGAAAGACGTATCAAACTTCAAATTACGTAAGGGTATGCCAATTGGCGCTCGCGTAACTTTGAGAGGTGTAAAAATGTTCGAATTCTTAGATCGTTTGGTATCAGTTTCTTTGCCACGTGTACGTGACTTCAAAGGAATTTCAGATAAAGCTTTCGATGGTCGTGGAAACTATACATTAGGTGTTACTGAACAAATCATCTTCCCTGAAATCGATATCGATAAAGTGAACAAGATTACTGGTTTGGATATCACTTTTGTGACCTCTGCAAATACCAACGAAGAAGCATACGAATTATTGAAAGAGTTAGGAATGCCTTTCAAAAACATCAAAAAAGATAATAACTAATATAACATGGCAAAAGAATCAGTAAAAGCCAGACAAAGAAAGCGTGAAAAAATGGTTGCGAAATTTGCAACCAAAAGAGCGGCTTTGAAAGAAGCTGGTGACTACGCAGGATTGGATTTACTTCCAAAAAATGCATCACCTGTACGTTTAAAAAACCGTTGTCAGTTAACTGGCCGTCCGAGAGGATATATCAGATACTTCGGTCTATCAAGGATTATGTTCCGCGATATGGCTTTGAACGGAATGATTCCAGGTGTTAAAAAAGCAAGCTGGTAAACTTTTATCCCTTCAGGGGTATTAGCAAACAAAATTTAGAACTGATTTAATTCAAATAATATGGTAACTGATCCTATAGCGTTGGCTGGTCACAGAATCGTTGAGATCCCTGCTTCCAACCTAAAAAAGCGCATGACTGAAATCTTATACGAGCAAGGTTATATCCTGAAGTACAAGTTTGAAGAAGATAACAAGCAAGGTTTGATCAAGATCGCATTAAAATACGATCCAACAACCAAACAGCCTGCTATCCGTGCACTGGAAAGAATTAGCCGTCCAGGTTTGCGTCAATACGCGAAGCCTGCAGAAATCAAACGCGTAATCAATGGTTTGGGCGTTGCAATCTTGAGTACTTCTAAAGGAGTAATCACAGACAAGCAAGCTAAAGCTGAGAACGTGGGTGGTGAAGTGTTGTGTCACATCTATTAATACGTAAAAGGCCTTGGCCTTCTATTTATAAAGCTGATCTGATAATTAAGCTTTTAGTCGGAGCTGAACACGGATCGGGATTTCTTAATAATTAATTTTAAACGACTATGTCTAGAATTGGAAAAAAACCGGTAGAAATACCTGCAGGAGTAACCATTACGGTTTCTGCGGATAATACCATTACAGTGAAAGGTCCAAAAGGATCTTTGCATCAAGAAGTAGATAGAGATATCACTGTTGAGATCACTGCAAGTCAAATTGAATTTAAACGTCCTACGGATCAAATCCGTCACCGCGCAATGCACGGCTTATACCGTTCATTGGTTAGCAATATGGTAAAAGGGGTAACTGAAGGATACAAAAGAAACTTGGAATTAGTAGGGGTAGGTTTTAAAGCGGTTAATACCGGTAATACACTTGATCTTGCTCTAGGTTATTCTCACAATATCGTTTTTGAAGTTCCTTCTGAAATGAAAGTGACTACTTTAACTGAAAAAGGTCAGAACCCAAAAATCTTCTTAGAAGGTATCGATAAACAATTGATCGGTCAAGTTGCCGCTAAATTGAGAAGCTTACGTAAGCCTGAACCATACAAAGGAAAAGGTGTGAAATATGCTGGTGAGATCTTAAGAAGAAAAGCAGGTAAATCAGCTGGTAAATAATCGCTGAGAAGAAACTAAATAATCAACAAGCAGCTCCGGCAGAATCGGATCTGTAAAAATAAAATAAGATGAATTCTAAATTGGTTCAAAGGCAAAAAATCAGATATCGCATCCGTAAGAAGGTTGCTGGTACTGCAGTAAAACCACGCCTTTCTGTTTTTAGAAGTAATGCTGAAATCTACGCACAATTGATCGATGACGATAATGCGGTAACATTGGCTGCTACTTCTTCAAGAGATAAAGACATCGCTGCTCAAAAAGTTACTAAGATCGAGAAATCGAAATTGGTAGGTGCAGCTATCGCAAGAAAAGCTATCGAATTAGGTTTAAGCGCTGTTGTATTTGACAGAGGTGGTAACTTATATCATGGCCGCGTGAAAAGTGTTGCGGATGGTGCCAGAGAAGCTGGTCTTCAATTCTAATTTGCTAACAACAATTAATAGTTAGATAAATGTCTAAAGTAAACGTAAATAAGGTAAAAGCCGGTGGTGACATGGAACTCAAAGAAAAAGTAGTTTCTATCAACCGCGTAGTTAAAACCACTAAAGGTGGACGTACCTTCAGCTTCTCTGCTCTAGTAGTAGTAGGAAACGGAAATGGTGTTGTTGGCCAAGGATTAGGTAAAGCAAAAGAAGTACAAGAAGCAATCGCTAAAGGTATCGATGATGCTAAAAAGAACCTTACCAAAGTTCCTGTAATGCACGGTACTATACCGCACGAGCAGTGGGCTAAAGAAGGTGCTGCCAAAGTGTTGATCAAACCAGCTGCACACGGAGCGGGAGTAATCGCAGGAGGTAGTATGCGTGCGGTTCTTGAAAGCGCAGGTATCACTGACGTCCTTGCTAAAAGTTTAGGTTCTGCTAACCCACACAACGTGGTTAAAGCAACTATCAAAGCTTTAGGTTTGTTGAGAGAGCCAATTCAAGTTGCAAAAACTCGTACGGTGAAATTGTCAAAAGTATTTAACGGATAATACCGAAAAAGATATTACATGAAAAAGATTAGAATCAAATTAGTTAAAAGCGGTATCGACAGACCAGAGCGTCAAAAATTAACTTTACAGGCTTTAGGCTTGAACAAGTTGAACGCTACTAAAGAAGTTGAAGCTACTCCACAAATTTTGGGTATGGTTAACAAAGTTAGCCATCTTGTAACTGTGGAAGAGATCGCATAGTATTAATTAAAAGAATTAGGAAAGAGCTTTAGTGTGAACCACTCTTGCGCCTTTCCTAATTTTTAATTTTTACTTTTGAATTTTTATTTAATAAGCGAGGGGTGATTCCCCGAAAAGTACAAAATCAATTTAAGATGAAATTACACACACTCAAACCAGCAGCTGGTTCAGTTCACAAAGCAATTCGTATCGGTAGAGGAGAAGCATCAGGTAAAGGTGGTACTTCTACTAAAGGTAACAAAGGTGGTCAGAGCCGCGCAGGTTACAAAAGCAAAATGGCTCACGAAGGTGGTCAGATGCCAATCCAACGTCGTATTCCTAAACGTGGTTTCAAAAACATTAACCGCGTAGAATATAAAGTCTTTAATCTTGGTCAATTAGATCAACTAGTTGAGAAATACGGTTTCACAGAGATCTCTCTTGAAAACTTGTATATCAATGGCTTGATCAGCAGAACTGATAAAGTAAAAATCCTTGCAAACGGAGAATTGAAAGCTAAGCTTTCTTTCAAAGTGAACAAATTAAGCGACAAAGCCAAAGCAACAATTGAAGCAGCAGGTGGAAGCGTTGAAATAGTAAAGTAATTTTACTGTAACTTTCCAGACGCATCGGTGATGCGTCTTTTTTGGTTTTGAGGCATTAACTTCTAACAAACAGAATCAGTGAAAAAATTAGTTCAGACTTTAAAGAATATTTGGGCCATCGAAGAGTTGCGTAATAAGATCATTATTACATTGGCACTCATTCTGACCTATCGTATCGGTAACCACATTGTACTTCCTGGATTGGATCCAAATGGTATTGAAGCTGCTCAAAGAGCATCTAAAAGCAATGGCCTATTAGGAATCTTCGACATGTTTGCAGGTGGTGGTTTTTCTCAAGCTTCTATTTTAGCCTTGGGTATTATGCCTTATATCTCTGCTTCCATCTTCATGCAGTTGATGACCATCTTAGTTCCTCAATTACAGAAGGTTCAGAAAGAAGGAGATAGCGGACGTAAAAAAATTAATCAGTGGACACGTTACCTCACCGTAATCGTTACCATCTTCCAAGCTGCAGCGTATGTTGGTTATTTAAATAGCCCAGGATATGCTGAAGCAATTTTAGTTGCTTACAAACCATTCTTCTGGTTCTCAACTATCCTAACTCTTACCGCAGGTACCATGTTTGTAATGTGGTTGGGCGAAAAGATCCAAGATAAAGGTTTAGGTAACGGTACTTCTATCATTATCATGGTGGGTATCCTTGCTCGTCTTCCACAAAACTTGATTCAAGAATTTGGAAGTAAACAACAAAAAGGCGGCGGTGGTTTGTTGATCTTCTTAATTGAGATCGCAATCCTAGTTGCTGTAATCATGGCATTGATTGTATTGGTTCAGGGTGTTCGTAAGATCCCAGTGAACTATGCAAAACAAATTATTGGTAACCGCCAATTCGGTGGTGCTCGCCAATTCTTACCTGTTAAAGTAAACAGCGCTGGTGTAATGCCGATCATCTTTGCGCAAGCAATTATGTTCTTACCTACATTGGTTTCTTTCACAAATATTGATTCTGCTCAAGGTATCGTTCGAATTTTCAACGACCATAGCAATGCTTGGTACATGGTGATCTATTCTGTTATGGTAATCGGATTTACCTTCTTGTACACAGCATTGATTTTTAACCCTAAGCAGATCTCTGAAGACCTGAAGCGCAATAACGGATTTGTACCTGGTGTTAAACCTGGTCAGCCTACTGCAGATTATATCGGATCGATCATGGATAAGATCACTTTACCTGGTGCTATCTTCTTAGCATTGGTTGGTATCTTACCTGGTTTCGCTCAACGTTTGGGTGTTACGCAAGGATTTAGCTCTTTCTTTGGAGGTACTTCTTTGTTGATCATGGTAGGTGTAATTTTAGATACCTTGCAACAGATCGAAACCCATTTGTTGATGCGTCAATATGATGGATTAATGAATAGCGGTCGTGTTCAAGGACGTCAAACAGTGTCTACTTCAACTATTTAATTTCTTATTTGATATTAGTAAACCTGTCTGGCTAATTACCTGACAGGTTTATTTTTTTTAACATGAGCAGAAGACCTACTATGATCTATCATAAAACAGAAGCGGAAGTTGCTTTGATGAAAGAAGCAGCTTTGATGGTGAGCAAAACTTTAACCGAAGTGGCGAAAGTTTTAAAGCCAGGAATGACCACATTAGACATCGATAAAATCTGTGCAGATTTTTGTAAAGCTAATAATGCTATCCCTTCTTTTTATAATTATCGTGGTTATCCGCATCATATTTGCGCTTCAGTGAATGATGTGGTGGTTCATGGTTTCCCGAACGATATACCGCTTAAAAACGGGGATATTGTTTCAATTGATATGGGTGTGATCTTAAATGGCTGGCACGGTGATCATGCATATACTTTTATTTTGGGTGAGGTTAGTCCTGAAGTTTTACAACTCGTAAAAGTTACCAAAGAATCATTATACAAAGGCATTGAAAAAGCAACCATCAACAACCGCGTTGGTGACATTTCTTTTGCTATCCAAGATCATACAGAACGCAAATATGGTTACGGTGTAGTTCGTGAATTAGTTGGCCATGGTTTGGGAAGAAGCCTTCACGAAGATCCACAAGTTCCAAATTATGGTAAGCGTGGCAGTGGTCCGAAAATGAAAGAAAATCTTGTCCTTGCAATTGAACCGATGATTAATTTAGGCGTTAAGGAAGTGTATACTGATGATGACGGCTGGACGGTAAGAACCGCTGATGGCAAGCCTTCTGTACATTTTGAACACGATGTTTGTGTGAAAAGAAACCAAGCCCTGATCTTATCAGATTTCAGCATGATCGAAGCTGCTGAAAAAGCAAATCCACACTTGAACAGTTCTTATTACTAGCTTTTGTATCTTCAACAAAACGAATGCAGATGCAAAAAATGTTTTGTTGTTTAATGGTACTGTTTCTGACAATGCAAATTCAAGCACAGTCAGACCTTACAAAACAGATACGTAGTTATCGTGAAAAACAATCTCATGCTTGGTTGCGCGAATACGTTTCTTTTTTAGAGATCCCCAATCTTGCTCCGGATACCCTTCACATGCAACAGAATGCCGCATATATTCAACATATGATGGCAAAAAGAGGCATCCAAAATATTCAATTATTATATCCAACTACGCCTAAAATTCCACCAGCAGTTTATGGAGAAGTTTTAGTTCCTAATGCAAAAAAAACAATCATATTTTATGCGCATTATGATGGACAACCGGTAGATAGCACCAAGTGGTCAAAGGGTTTGCATCCCTTTAAGCCAACACTATTAAATGGGTCACTCGAAAAGCAAGCAAACATTATTAATTGGCCTAGCGATACTGATCCTATCAATCCCGAATGGCGCATATATGCTCGCGGCGCATCAGACGATAAAGCTGGAGTGATGGCAATTCTTAGTGCGTATGAATCACTCATTGCGAACGGACATCAACCTGATTTTAATATTAAATTTTTCTTTGAAGGCGAAGAGGAAGCAGGCTCAGATCATTTGTATGAAATACTCGTTAAGTATGCTGCACAATTGCAATCAGATCTTTGGGTGATCTGTGATGGACCCGTGCATCAAACCGGAAAAAAAATGGTGGTATTTGGTGCAAGAGGCGATGCGCATGCAGAGATCACGGTTTATGGAAGTAAACGTCCATTGCATAGTGGTCATTATGGTAATTGGGCACCTAATCCTGCACTAGTATTATCGAAGTTATTAGCTTCAATGAAAGACGATCATGGACAAGTGTTGATCAAAGGATTTTATGATGACGTAAAACCACTCACTGAAAGAGAAAAGAAAGCATTGGCTGCGATCCCCTCACCTGATGCACAAATGAAAGCGGAATTGGGATTCATGGCTGAAGAAATGACTGGCAAATCTTTGGCAGCATCCATTCTTTTGCCAACGCTTAACATCAACGGGATGCAAAGTGCAAACGTTGGAAAGCTTTCTAGTAATATCATTCCAACTACAGCCATTGCTTCAATAGATCTAAGGTTAGTGCCCGGCAACGATTATAAAAAACAACAAGAGAAATTAGTGCAGCATGTGAAAGCACAGGGATTTTATATTGTTTCAAAAGAACCAACTGATCAAGAAAGATCAGAACATGCAAAAATTGCTAAGATCATTTTAAGTGATGGATATAATGCGCAGCGAACATCTATGGATCTGCCAATTGCACAACATTTGATTCAGGCAATTCAAACAACCACTGATGATCAAATTGTTTTAATGCCATCCATGGGAGGAAGCTTGCCATTATTTGTTTTTGAGAAATATTTGAAAGCTACTACTATCACAGTTCCAATTGCCAATCACGATAATAACCAACATGCTGAAAACGAAAATATTCGCCTACAAAATTTATGGAACGGCATTGAAACATTTGCAGCGATCATGATGATGAAATAAAACTGATGAAGAAAAAATTAATAGTGATAGGGGGCGGTGCTGCAGGATTTTTCACTGCAGTAAATGCTGCAAGAATGAATCCTTCATTAGAAGTTTGTATTGTTGAAAAAAGCAATAAGCTGTTATCGAAAGTAAAAATTAGTGGAGGTGGCAGATGCAATACAACTCATGCATGTTTTGAAATTGCAGAGCTAGTAAAAAAATACCCGCGTGGTCAACAATTTTTAAAAAAAGCTTTTCATCAATTTAATACCAACCACACGATCCAATGGTTCGCAGAAAGAAATGTGACACTTGTAACAGAAGCAGACGGACGAATGTTTCCTTCCACAAACGATTCACAAACAATCATCAATTGTTTACTACAAGAAGCAGATAAATATGCTGTGAAAGTTTTGATGCAAACAGAGATCAAAGCAATCAAAAAAGAAGATCATCAATTTCAGTTAGTAACATCCAATGAGCAGCAATTAGTAGCTGATTATTTATGTGTTGCATGTGGAGGTTATCCAAAATCAACCATGTTTCAATGGTTAACTAATTTAGGGCATACCATTGAAACGCCTGTCCCGTCTTTGTTTACTTTCAATATGCCGGGAAATAAGATCAATCAATTCATGGGATTATCTGTTCCAATGGCAACTGTAAAAATCATTGGTACAAAATTGGTTGAACAGGGTCCGCTATTGATCACACATTGGGGAATGAGTGGCCCAGTTATTTTAAAATTATCTGCATGGGGCGCGCGCATATTGGCCGATGCCTCCTATCGTTTTAAAATAACTGTGAATTGGTTAAGCGATTATAACGAACAAAACCTGCGTGAGTCTTGGCATAGTTTAAGAACTGAATTAGCGGCACAGAAAATGGGGAATAAAAATCCGTTTTCACTGCCCAATCGACTTTGGAATTTTTTACTGGAACAATCTGAGATCAAAGAAGATACTAGGTGGGCTGACTTGCCTTCTAAAGAGCAAAATAAACTCATTAAAAATCTTACTGCTGCTGAATTTACGGTAGATGGCAAAACCACTTTTAAAGAAGAGTTTGTGACCTGTGGAGGAATTAAACTCAGTGAAATAGATCCCAATACCATGCAGAGTAAAAAAGTTGATCAACTCTATTTTGCAGGAGAGATCATGGATATTGATGGGGTAACAGGAGGATTCAACTTTCAAAACGCATGGACGAGTGGCTGGATAGCAGCTAAAAGTATCAGCAACACATAAAAAAAGCGTCCCGATTTTTATCGGGACGCTTTTTTTATGAGATAAATGCACTATCCTTTTTTCTTAGGAGCGGCATCTTTATTTGCTTTATAACGCATATCTGGAGTACCGTCTTTTTTAGTTGGTCCTGCAGCAGGCTTAGCAGCTTCTTTGTTCTCTTTGTAACGCTTGTCTGGGGTACCATCTTTTTTAGTTGGTCCAGCAGTAGCAGCGGCAGGTTTAGCAGCTGGTGCAGCTGGTTTTGCAGCTGGAGCGGCAGGTTTAGCGGCAGTAGCAGCTGGTTTTGCAGCAGGTGCAGCTTTTTCTACTTTTGCTTTTTCTGGAGCTTTAGCTTTTTCTTCTTTTTTCTGAGCAATGCTCATGCTTGTCATGAATACAAAAGCTGTAAGGGCAAGTAACACTTTTTTCATATGAAACATTTTTAGTTTAAGAGGAGATAAGGTAGAAAAGAACTTTGAATTCCCCAATTTGTGACGAATAAATTTTCCTTAAAAATTTTATCCAAGCCCAGTTTGAATAGCTGAAAGGTCATTGTTTACACATTGAAAACTCAAAAAAAAATCTTGTTATAATCCAAGGGAATACTTAAATTAAACTTTCAAAATCTGGTATATGAGAAAAGTAAGCGATATCCTCAAAAGGAAAGGAAATAAAGTAAGCTATGTTGCCCCAAACATTTCAGTGGTGGAAGCATTAGAAATTATGGCAGAACAAAACATTGGATCCTTAGTAGTTCTCGAAAATGAAACTTTTATCGGGATCATAACAGAGCGCGACTATTCTCGTAAAATTGTTTTAATGGGTAGAAGTTCGAGTGATACGCCAGTCTCTGAGATCATGTCTACCGAATTCCCCGCTGTGAAATCAAATGATACCATTGATAAGTGTATGCAATTAATGGCTTCAAAACGGATTCGTTATTTGCCAGTCATCGAAAATGGCGTATTAACAGGCATTATCTCTATGAATGATGTGGTTACCGAAACAATTTTAAACCAGCAGGAAACCATTTCACATTTACAAACGTATATACAATCGTAAAAACTTTGTTTCATATTTATTGCCCGTTTGATTCCTTTAGTTAATCAAACGGGCTTTTTTTTGTGGCAGTAAAAAAGCAAGCGTATAATACTCACTTAGAATGTTTTATTATTTCTAAGTTTATTTTGTTGGAATCACGAAAGATATTACGGGGCTAGAGCTGGTGCTTAGGCTTGGGAATATTGTTTGATTGGTTAGAGGATTCGTGTATTCGTCTGCTAAAAAACTATCTCCATATGCTTTAACGAAAATGGTTTGTCCTTTTTGAAATCCTTGACTTTCAAACCATCCTGTAGTAAGGTTATAATTATTCATTTCAGTGGCAGCACCTGAAGCTTTGATCTTAGTTTCTGTTTGATAATTATTAGCACTTACGCTGTTATTGTCTGAGAAAAATAAATGTACCCATTTTTCTTTTCCATTTGAATTACCAAATACTGGAACAATATGAAAACCACTCACGCCCAATTGCTGTAGTGCTGGATCAAATGCTTGAACTAACACATTATTGATGGCCAATGTTGAGTTCATTGCCATAGATTCATTTCTTGTGATAACGGTAGTGGCATGATTTGTTGCTGCATGATATAATCCCATGATTTTACCAGTACCAAAACCATCCCTATTATAGGTAATATCATAAGTACCTGCAGGAATGCTGTCTAATTGAAATTTACCACTTGCATCTGTTGTTGTGCTTACGGTACTATTGTCGATACTAACGGTTACATAACCATTGTTGCTCAATTTGGTACCATCTTCGTCATATAGATAAATGAAGCCTGTAATATTTGCTCTGCTATTGTTACCCTGAATTAGATCAGGTACAGTAATTGAATGATGATCACTGTTCTTTCCGCAGC
The DNA here is from genome assembly GCA_026391125.1 of Bacteroidota bacterium. Lineage (GTDB taxonomy): Bacteria > Bacteroidota > Bacteroidia > Chitinophagales > Chitinophagaceae > Sediminibacterium. Next base: position 20,333 of record JAPLEO010000109.1, on the reverse strand, counting down.
TCATGATTAAAATGATAGCTGTAATAAATATCGACTTTTTCATATTGATTATTTTAGAGAACAAATATATTATTAAGGTGATTTTTCCTTCAAAATCCCTGAAAAATACCCAAACATGGGTAGAATATATGTCCCATTATGGGAAATAGCTAGTTTTTACCTCAAAAAATGCCCATTTTTTGTGCTATTCCCTTACCTTTGCAGCCCCGAATTATAAACCCTCGGGGTTATTTTATGCAATTTTTCTTGAAACAATTAAACGCAGATGCACAGGAGAACGCTGCAGCTTCAGAAGCTGTTGAGGTTCCTACTGCGACAACAAATGCACCTGTAGCAGAAGTGGAAGCGGAAGCTCCAACTGCAATCGTAGAAGCGGAAGCTCCAACTGCAATCGTAGAAGCACCAATCGTTGTTGAAACAGCACACGATGATTTTGACTGGAGTATCGACAAGCGTAACGTTAGCTCTTATGCTGAAACTGAAAGAATGAAGTATGACAAAGTGTATGATGACACTTTCGTACAAATCGCTGACGGTGAAATTGTAAGAGGTGCTGTAGTTGCTTTAACTAAAACAGATGTTGTAATCAACATTGGTTTTAAAAGTGATGGCTTGATTTCTTTGAACGAATTCCGTGATGTACCTACTTTGAAAATCGGAGACGAAGTTGAAGTAATGGTAGTTGAAAAAGAAGACAGAGGTGGTAATTTACATTTAAGCCGTAAGTCAGCTCGTATCTTCCGTGCTTGGGAGCGTATTGTGGAAGTACACAAAACTGGAGAAGTTATTACAGGTACAGTTACAAGCAAAACCAAAGGTGGTTTGATTGTTGACGTATTTGGAATGGAAACTTTCTTACCAGGTTCTCAGATCGATGTGAAGCCTGTAACTGATTACGATCAGTTTGTAGGAAAAACAATGGAATTTAAAGTGGTTAAAATCAACGAAACAATTAAAAATGCCGTTGTATCTCATAAAGCATTAATCGAAAGCGATATCGAAGCACAACGTGCAGAGATCATGAGCAAACTAGAAAAAGGCCAGGTGTTAGAAGGTGTGGTAAAAAATATCACAGACTTCGGTGCCTTTATGGACTTAGGTGGTTTGGATGGTTTATTGTACATCACCGATATTTCATGGGGCAGAATCTCTCACCCAAGCGAAGTGGTGAAGATGGACCAGAAATTACAAGTGGTTGTATTAGATTTCGACGACGACAAAAAACGTATCAGCCTTGGTTTAAAACAATTGACTCCACACCCTTGGGATGTGTTGCCTGAAGGTTTAGCTGAAGGTTCTGTTGTTAAAGGGAAAGTTGTAAACATTGAAGATTACGGTGCTTTCTTAGAAATTCAGCCAGGTGTTGAAGGTCTAGTTCACGTATCTGAAATTACTTGGGCTAACACTCCAATCAACGCTAAAGAATTCTTTAAGTTGGGTGATGAGTACGAAGCAAAAGTAGTTACCCTTGACAAAGACGCTCGTAAAATGAGCTTGAGCATCAAACAAATGAGCCAAGATCCTTGGAGCACAATCGAAACCAAATTCCCTGAAAACAGCAAGCACAAAGGTTTAGTGAAGAATATCACTCCTTATGGCGTGTTCGTTGAATTGGAGCCAGGTATCGGTGGAATGATTCACATCAGCGACTTAAGCTGGTTGAAGCGTTTCAATCACCCAACTGATTATACCAAAGTTGGTGAATACATCGACATCATCATCTTGAGCATCGATAAGGAAAACCGCAAATTGCAATTAGGTCACAAGCAATTGGAAGAAGATCCTTGGAATGCACTTGAAGATACTTTCGCAGTAGGAACTGTTCATGAAGGTACTGTTACTCGCAAAGACGATAAAGGTGCTTTAGTACAATTACAGTATGGTTTAGAAGGATTCACTCCTAACCGTCACCTGAATAAGGAAGATGGATCTACAGTGAAGGCCGACGAAACTACACAGTTTGTTGTGATCGAATTCGATCGTAACGAAAAGCGTATTGTATTAAGTCACGCTCGTATCTGGGAAGCTGCAGTTGCTGAAGTAAAAGAAACTGCTAAGAAAGAAGCTAAAGCTGAATCTGACAGCACCAAGAAAGCGGTTAAAAACATCCAAGCTAAAGTAGAAAAAGCTACTTTGGGAGATTTGGGTGCTTTAGCTGAGATCAAGGCTAAGTTGCAAGAAGGCGAAGGCGACAAACAATAATTTGAGTCTTTCAATAACAAAAGGCTGTTTCGCAAGAGCGGAACAGCCTTTTTAGGTAAATCTTAACGAGCAGTTAGGCTAAACTAGAATACGAGTTTATATATTGCCCGATAATAACTAATTTTGCCCTCTTGTATGAATAGGATTCTCTCTTTTTTGATATTGGTGATGCTTCTAAGCGCTTGTTCGAACAAATTTTCGAAAATTGTGAAGAGCAAGGATTTTGAGTATAAGCATAAGATGGCTGACAAATATTACGAAGAGAAAAGCTATAATTACGCGCAGCAGCTCTATGAAGATATTTTTCCTTTTATTAAAGGTACTCCGGGATATGAAGATGCTTATTACAAATTCGCCTTTTCATATTACTACGAAAAAGATTACTTGAATGCAGAAAAACTGTTCAAGACCTTTGTCGAAAGTTTTCCGAATAGTGCCAAAGTAGAGGAATGCGATTATATGCGGGCTTATTGCTATTTTAAGCAATCACCTAAAATTGATCTGGATCAAACCAATACCAATAAAACGATTGGCTTGATGCAAACATTTATCAATTCTCACCCTGGTTCAGCGAAGAGCAAGGAAGCAGCAGAAATTATTGATAAGTGCAGAGAGAAATTAGAAGCCAAAGATTTTAAGAGCGCAGGATTGTATTACGACCTGGGTTTTTATAAAGCAGCAGCGATCGCTTTCGGTAACGTGTCGGATAATTTTCCAGACTCTAAGAAAGCGGATGAGTATAAATTATTGGTTATTAAGTCGTATTACAAATACGCTGAAATGAGTTACGAAGAGAAGCAGAAAGAGCGTTATGAAAAAGTGGTGAGTGAGTGTGCTGATTTTAATGAGCGTTTTAGCGGAAGTAAGTTTATAGACGAAGTTGGTAAATACAAAACACTATCAAATAATTATTTAAAAAACCTGAAAAAATGAGTAAATTAAGAAGGCAAATGAGCGCTAACACGGCCAGCGTTGTTGAAACTAAAAGCCTGATTGAGATCAAAGCAAAAACAGGTAACTTATATGAATCAATTGCAATTGTTGCAAGAAGAGCAAACCAGATCAACATTTCTTTGAGAGAAGAATTGCACAATAAACTGGAAGAATTTGCTTCTCATACCGATAGTTTAGAAGAAATTCATGAAAACAAAGAGCAGATCGAAATTTCTAGAGCTTACGAGAAAATGCCAAATCCGGCAATCCTTGCAACTCAGGAATTCATGGAAAACAAAATCTACTATAGAAGAAATAACGAACAAGACCTGTTCCGTTAATATAAAATTGTTCTAAATAATAGAAAACGACAGCAACTGCTGTCGTTTTTTGTTATTTTCAGGTTCTAATTAGGTTGACACCAAACCATGAATAAAAAAAATAGCCTCTTCGTTCTTGTAATCATCTTTTGTTCGTTGCAATCACGTGCCCAAGAATTAAATGCACGTGTAACGGTTATGTCAAATAAAGTGGGAACCTCTGTTGATAAAAAGGTATTCAATACACTTCAAAATCAACTCACCAATTTCTTGAATACAAGAAAGTGGACGAATGAAACCTATCGTGTAAATGAAAAAATTGAATGCAGTTTTATTATCAGTATCGAATCGGTTGTTGAGCCCAATGTATATAAAGCAACTTTGAGTATTCAAGCTGCTAGACCGGTTTTCAATGCATCTTATAAATCGGCATTGATCAATTTTCAAGAACCCGATTTTCAATTTAAATATGTAGAATTTCAGCCAGTGGAATTCAATGATAGTAGGGTACAAGGAACTGAAGCTAGCGTTGGTAATTTAACTGCTGTATTTGCTTTTTATGCATATACCATCATTGGTATGGACAATGATTCATTTAGTCCGAAATCAGGAGATGTGAATTTTAATAAAGCATTGAATATTGTTACCAATGCACCCGAAGGAAAGGGGATTAGCGGGTGGCGTGTGTTTGATGGTTTAAGAAATCGTTATTGGCTAAATGAAAACCTAACCAATAGTCGTTATAATATCATACACGACGTGATCTACACGTACTATCGTGCGGGTTTAGATAAATTGTATGATAATGAAGCAGAGGCAAGAGCCAATATATTACAGGCATTGGTGCAATTGAAAGCCTTTAATAAAGAGAATCCAAATACCATGATCTTGCAATTTTTTATGCAAGGCAGATCACAAGAGTTGATTGGAATTTTTAAAAATGCAATGCCTCCTGAAAAAGCACGTGTCATTGAAATTGCTAGCGAGATAGATATTGTAAATGCAGCAAAATATAAACAGGAATTACAATGAGCCGAAGGATTTTGTTAATCGTATGTATGGCAACCGTTTTGTTTGCATGTAAGACTAAACAAGACAATACAAAAGTACTCCCGATCAATTCCATGAAATTAGTATTATGGGATATTTTGAAGGCAGATGAATGGTATATTCAAACTACCATCAGAGACACTTTGCACTTAAGAATTAATGAAAATTTTTTGTATTACGAAGAGGTCTATAAAGTGCACCATATTAATAAAGAACAGTTTTATAATAGTTACAAATTTTACGAAACCCATCCCGACAAATTCAAGATTTTAATCGATTCTGTAGTTGCTTATGGCGACCGCGATAAAGCCGTTGAAAAAAATATTCCTGCTCCAGTTCTTTCGAAGCCTAAGTAAAACACTACTATCTTTGTGTGATCAACGATTGCACTATGAACAAGTTATTTATAGATGCCGACGCCGCTATTGCCGATATTTGCGACGAAGCCATTCTTATGGTAGGTGGGTTTGGATTAAACGGCATTCCAGAAAATCTTATAGCAGCCCTTGTTAGGAAAGGGATCAAAGGTCTCACCTGTATTTCAAATAATGCAGGGGTAGATGATTTTGGCCTTGGCCTACTACTTCAAACAAGGCAGATCAAGAAAATGATGAGTAGTTATGTGGGAGAGAATGCCGAGTTTGAAAGGCAGTTACTGAATGGGGAATTGGAGGTTGATCTGATCCCTCAGGGAACACTTGCTACAAGGATTGAAATGGCCGGTATGGGCATCCCTGCATTCTTTACACCCACAGGTTACGGAACCGAAATAGCCATTGGAAAAGAGATACGAGAATTCAATGGAAAAATGCATTTAATGGAGTTGGCCCTGCATGCAGATTTTTCTTTAGTGAAAGCTTGGAAAGGCGATCATTTGGGAAATTTAGTTTTTAGAAAAACAACCAGAAATTTTTCAACGAGCATGGCGAAGGCTGGCAATATTACCATCGCAGAAGTAGAAGAGCTAGTAGAGCCAGGTGCGATAGATCCTGATGAAGTAGATGTTGCGGGAGTATATGTACACCGCATATTTCAAGGAAAAAATTACGAGAAAAGGATTGAGAGAAAAACCCTTCGCATTCAATCTTAAAAAATTTCATCCTTTAAATTAAAGAAACATGTCTCTAGATAAATTCGGAATCGCCAAACGTATTGCACAAGAATTAAAAGACGGGATGTATGTAAACCTTGGAATTGGGATCCCTACGCTTGTTGCCAATTTTATTCCAGAAAACATCAACGTTATTTTTCAAAGTGAGAATGGGATTTTAGGAATGGGTCCTTATCCTACTGAAGCAGAGGTAGATGCCGACTTGATTAATGCAGGTAAGGAAACAGTAACGCTCATAAAAGGTGCAGCACTGTTTGATAGTGCTGAAAGCTTTGGGATGATCAGAGCAGGAAAGATCGACCTTACCGTACTCGGAGCGATGGAAGTGAGTGAGAAAGGAGATATTGCCAATTGGAAAATACCAGGAAAAATGGTGAAGGGGATGGGAGGAGCGATGGACTTAGTGGCTAGTGCAAAAAATATCATTGTCGCTATGATGCATACCAATCCAAAAGGAGAAAGCAAATTACTTGCACAATGTAGTCTTCCTCTTACCGGGATGGCCTGTGTCAAAAAAATTGTTACTGAAATTGCCGTTTTGGAAATTGGTGAGGACGGTTTTATTCTTCTTGAGAGAGCACCCGGGGTTACAGTTGAAGAGATTGTTCAGAAAACTGCGGGCAAACTCATAGTGCCAGACTATGTGCCTGAAATGCAGCTCTAAATTTAATGAACCATTTTTTCTTCTTTTTGTTTTTGTTAATTATGCGATTATTCTGATGAAGGATACATTTGAAATCGTATTTTGCACCACTAAAAATTAATCAATGAGCATTCAAGTAGGCGATAAAGCCCCATCCATTTCTTTGTACGACACAGATAAAATCAGATTACAATTGGTAACACAGAAAAAAATACTGTAGTTCTTTTCTTTCCTCTTGCATTTACAGGCGTTTGTACTGCAGAGTTGTGCAATATCAGAGACAATATCGGTTTGTACAATAATACCAATGCAGCAGTTTTAGGTGTATCGGTAGATTCATTATTCGTATTGGGTAAGTTTAAGGCAGAGCAGAACCTGAACTTTCCTTTGTTGAGCGATTTTAATAAAGCTGCAGCTAAAGCATTTGGCGTTTTATATGAGACTTTCCCTGCATTTGAAATGCAAGGTGTAAGCAAAAGAGCCGCTTTTGTGGTTGATAAAGCTGGTGTAGTTCGCTATGCTGAGGTTTGTCCTACACCGGGCGACCTTCCCAATTTCACAGCAATTCAGGATTGCCTAGCATCTTTGTAGGTCCTAAAATATTTAGAGCCGGCCATGCTGCAATTTTGCAAATAGCCGGCTCTTTTATTATATAATTAAGGGATAAACTTGAATTTATCAATTATATTACCTTATTTTGAGATAGGATTCAGCTTATGAAGTATTTATACACCATCCTTTTTATTGGTTTTATAGCAATCGGCAGCAGTTTTATTGCCGTTAAGGATAGTGATTCTATGGTCAACACTAAGATCACCAAAGCTTATCCCAACCCAGCAACTTCCTATATCGTTTTCGAATTCGACAGATCGGTAGACCGTTCTTATACCCTTCAGATTTATGCTTTCTACGGTAAAAAAATGACCGAATTACGCATCAATGATAGCAAGCTCAATATCAATCTTGACGACAGTTATATGCGCGGATTGTACATCTACCAGTTGGTGGATCAAAGCGGTAAACTTATTGAGTCGGGTAAGTTTCAAGTAAATAAATAATAATTTATCTATCACATACTTCCACTATCAAGAATTTCAGATAGTTGGTGTTTTCCATGCCCCAAATAATTGGATGGTCGCTTGATTGCGCTTGAAATACCACTTGTCTAATTCGTTTCCTTGCATCTTTTGCAGCTTGATCGATACTCTGTAAAAACATTTCAGGATTCACTAGGTTGGTACAACTAGAGGTTACTAAAAAGCCCCCATTTTTCAGCAACTTCATTCCTCTTAAATTAATCTCCTTATAGCCTGTCAAAGCTTTGGCAATATTTTCTCTACTCTTTGTAAATGCAGGAGGGTCGAGCATTACCACATCAAATTTCTTTCCATCCTTACTCCATTGTTTCAATACATCAAAAGCATTCATTGTTTCAAACTTACAAATGGCATCCAATCCGTTCAAAGCCGCGTTCTTATTGGCTTGTGCAACGGCTTGCTCTGAAATGTCGAGTCCGAGTACACTCTTTGCACCATAATGAGCCGCATGAATTTCAAAGGTTCCAGTATAAGTGAATGCCCCCAAAACGTCAGCACCTTTTACAATATGTTGAATGGCTCTACGATTATCCTGTTGGTCTAAAAAGTATCCAGTTTTTTGTCCGTTTTCAATATCCACAAAGAACTTCAATCCGTTTTCAACGATTTGAATATTGGTATCAAATGGAGCAGTTAGAAAACCTTTTTGTTGTGGCAGTCCTTCCAATCCCCGAACGGGCACATCGTTGCGTTCGTAAATTCCTTTGGGTTGAAATAAAGTTTGTAAACTATTTACAATGGCATCCTTCCATTTATCAATTCCTAATGAAAGCGTTTGAATCACAAAATAGTCATTGAATTTATCAATGATCAACGCCGGTAATTCATCTGCTTCTCCAAATACCAAACGACAATTTTCGGTATAGCCCAATTTCTGACGATACTGCCAGGCTTTTTCAATTTTGCGATAGAAGAAAGCCTCATCGATTGTTTCTTGCTTACGGGTAAGCAATCTTACCAAGATCTGAGATTGTGGATTGATATAGCCTCTTCCAGCATATTTCTCTGCACTATAGTAAACGTCTACGATATCGCCTGCAATTACCTCACCCTCGATCTTTTCGACTTCATTACCGTATACCCAAGGGTGACCATTTGCGATTCTGGGTGCTATTTTTTTGCGAAGAAATACTTTAGTCATGGCGCAAAGATAGGTCAATGCCTGCCTTAGCCCAATTACCAATCACTAAGGAATAAGGCGTTCTGTCAATTTACGTTCAAATAATGCCCGATTTACTAGTATTGTCGATATTCCCTGTCATTTTTTCCCTTTCCTTTGCTTGGCAAAATTTTTGACAAAGTACAGAACAATGTTTTTTTTATGAAACAAGCAGAAAAAGAAATGCAGCAGAACGCCGAAAATGAGCAAATAGACATTAACACTGACGAAAATGCAGCCGGTACTTCAAAACTCAACGAACCAATTGGGGAAGAGTCAGAATTGGAGAAACTTAATGTAGAATTGCAGGAGCAGAAGGACAAGTATTTGCGTTTAATGGCGGAATTTGATAATTTCCGTAGAAGAACGGCAAAAGAAAGGCTAGATCTCATACAAACAGCAGGAAAAGACGTGATTGTTTCTTTATTGGATGTATTGGATGATTGCGATCGTGCAGAAAAGCAATTGAATTCGAATGCAGATATTGCGGTTCAGAAGGAGGGAATACAACTGGTTTTTAATAAGATCCGTTCAAATCTTCAGAGCAAAGGCGTGAAAGCGATGGAAAGTATCAATACAGAATTTGATGTAGAAAAACACGAAGCAATTACAGAAATACCAGCACCTAGTCCCGAAATGAAGGGAAAGATCTTGGACGAAGTAATGAAAGGCTATTACCTGAATGATAAACTAATTCGTTTTGCCAAAGTTGTTGTTGGTAATTAATTGCATATATACAATACATGAAGAGAGATTTTTACGAAATACTGGGTGTTAGCAAATCTGCTTCTGCCGATGAGATCAAAAAAGCTTATCGAAAAGTTGCCATGCAGTATCACCCAGATCGCAATCCGGGCGATAAAGAAGCGGAAGAAAAATTCAAGGAAGCTGCAGGTGCTTATGAAATATTAAGCGATGAGGCTAAGAAAGCAAAATATGATCGTTATGGTCATGCAGCTTTTGGTCCGGGTACTGGCGGTGGTGGATTTGGTGGTGGAATGAATACGGATGATATCTTCAGTCAGTTCGGCGACATCTTCGGAGACGATATGTTTAGTAATTTCTTTGGTGGTAGCGGTGGACGTTCAAGAGGTGGTGCCGGTAGATCTCGAGGTCAGCGCGGTAGTAACCTACGCATTAAACTGAAGCTCAACTTCGAAGAAATGGCGAAGGGTGTTACTAAGAATGTGAAAGTAAAAAAACACGTTACTTGTACTACTTGTACTGGTAGCGGCGCAAAAGATAAAGGAAGTGTTCAAACCTGTACTACTTGTAATGGTAGCGGCCAGGTAAGAAGAGTATCTAATACTTTCCTCGGACAAATGCAAACTGTAACTACCTGTCCAACTTGTAATGGAGAAGGCACAATGGTAACTGCAAAGTGTACTAGTTGTAAGGGAGAGGGAAGAGTTTATGGCGAAGAAACCATTAGCATTGATATTCCAGCAGGTGTTCATGAAGGCATGCAGCTGAGCATGAATGGAAAAGGTAATGCTGGTGAAAGAGGTGGTGCAAATGGCGATTTGATCATTCAAATAGAAGAGGAAGCACATGCAGAATTGCAACGCGATGGATTGAATGTAGCTTTTGATTTACACATTTCTTTTCCTGATGCTACTTTTGGAACATCGGTAGAAGTACCCACCATTGATGGTAGGGCAAAAATTAAAATTCCACCAGGAACACAGAGTGGAAAGATCTTCCGTTTAAAAGGCAAGGGATTCCCAGAAGTGCAAGGATATAGCAGGGGAGATCAATTGATCCATGTAAATGTTTGGACCCCACAACACGTGTCTTCTGAAGAAAAAGCAATACTAGAAAAATTAAGTCTTAGCGAAAACTTCAAACCCAATCCAACAAAAAGCGATAAAAGCTTTTTCGATAGAGTGAGAGAAGCATTCAGTTAAAATAATATAAAAGCCATCGCAAATATTCGATGGCTTTTTTTTGATTTTGAATTTAGGCTTTTGAATTTATTTCTCTTCAATAATCTGATAAATCTCTTTGATATTCCTACCATATCCGTCATAGTCTAAACCATATCCCAATACAAATTTATTGGGGATTGAAAAACAACAGTAATCAATAGGAACATTGTATTCAGTAGCTTCTGGCTTGTGTAATAAGATGGCAACTTTTAATGATAAGGGTTGTTGATTTATTAATTGTGGAAGAAACTCGTGCATCGTTTTTCCGGTATCAATAATGTCTTCGAGTATAATAACATGTCTGTCGTGGATCTCAGCATCCAAACCAATTGCAGTGATTACTTTGCCTGTTGATTTTGTTCCTTTGTATGAGGCCAATTTAATAAAACAGATCTCTGCTTCGATCGTTAAATATTTAAACAGGTCTGCAGCAAACATGAATGATCCATTTAAAATGGCTACGAACAAAGGTCTTTTATCGGCATAGTCTTGGTCTAATTGTAAGGCCAATTCTTTCACTTTTTCCTGAATTAACGCTTCAGGTAAATATGGTTCAAATGATTTGTTGTGTAGATGGATGATTGACATACTGTGGGATTATTTCGGTTTTTTAACGCTATTGTTGGCGGTTGTAGTAGTTGTTGTTCTTAAATAAATCTTATCTCCTGAACGTAGTACAGATTCTTTTTTCAATTTATTATATTCAAGTAGACTTTCAAGCCTCAGACCTTCTTTCTGACTAATCAGGGTAAGTGTTTCATTCGCATTGGTGATATGAAAATCGGTAGCGCCTTTTTTTAATTTCTTTTCTAAAAAGATCAATTGGTCTTCCGTTAAAATATCGGTTTCAGCAAGTTCATTAAACTCAAGTATTTTACTGAAAGCAATGTCATATTTATTTGCAATGCTTAATATTGAAACTCCAGCATCAGCATAAATGACTCTTGAATGATTAATGGTGAATACGTTTTTGGGGTAAGAATTAACTGTCTTATGATCAACTACAGTTTCCTGTTTTTTCTCTACCACTTCTGTTTCGTTTTTATCTTCAGGTTCAGTGGCTTCAATTGATTTTTTTACAATTGCAGGAGCCGTTTCAACAACGGTTGTTGGTTCAATTTCACTTTGGTTAATTACCCTTTGTTTTTTTGAATTTTTAGGTGCTTGAACTTGTTCAGTACTAGGTTTGCTGCTATAGGTTGGATTACCTAATGCAACCATACTATACTGGTGCAATTGATAATCTTCAATGAGTTTTAAAAGCCTTTGAGGATAATCTTTTTCTGTGGCATAGCCAGCTTTCTTTAAACCATAAGCCCAACCTTTATCATCGGAAGCTTCTAATTTAAAAAGAAAGGCATACCAATCGCGTGTCATTAAAAAGTTAGAATGGTCTTTATAGGATTCTTCAGCTGATTCGTACACCCTAAAACATTCTTGTTTGAGATCATCATCGTGATAGGTTGCAATCGCCAAGTCTTTATATTTTGCAACATAAGCCTCCGCTTTTTCGCGTTGTGCTTGTAATGCAGTGCTGATCACCAATAATATTAATAGTGCAAATTGCTTCATTCAGTCCTTTTTTTAATCAGAAATAAACCATCTCTGATGGTCAACAACACTTGTTCTGTTCTTTTATCAGCCAGTACATGTTCATTAAATGCTTGAATGGCTTTGGCGCTTTTTCCGGTGATCGAATCTTCTAAAACTTGCCCGTGAAACAAAACATTGTCGGCTATGATCCACCCATTCTTGCTTAGCCTTGGAACTATCAATTCGTAATAATCGATATACCCCGTTTTGTCTGCATCAATAAAAACTAAATCCCATTCTATGTCCAGAGTAGGGATGATCTCTTTTGCATTACCGATATGCAAATGTATTTGCTTATTCCTTTTTGATTTGCTAAAATTTGAAGCAGCAGTTATTGCATCTTCTGCTCTTAGTTCAATGGTATGTAGCTGGCCAGATTCTGAAAGTCCATCTGCTAAGCAAAGCGCACTATAACCTGTAAAACTTCCAATCTCTAGGATCCTTTCTGGTTGGATCATTTTACTCAGGAATGCCAAGAGTTTGCCCTGTATTGGTCCACTCAGCATATGTGCATGCGGATGCAGCTCTTTAGTGTCGATTTGAATCTGCTCTAGCAGGGCATCATCTTTTGAACTATATTTTTCTGCGTAGGCTTCTGCCAGTGGATGGACTAATTCCATCGGGCGAAATTAATCTATTCTTTGGCTGTTTGTGGCTTTGAAATGAGTAAAAGTCCTAAAAAAGTAATCAATCCATTGATGATCAACAATTCTGGTCCGAATTTAAACCCACCCAAAAACCGGTCTTGGTTAGAATCTAATACATAACAGATCAACGGTGCTGCGATACAAATGAAGGGTACGAACTTATCAGTCACATTGCGTTTTAATAAAATACCAAATGAGAATAAACCTAGAATAGGGCCGTAGGTATAACTCGCAACTTTTAATATTACGGTGATCATACTAGCACTATTCACTTCTTTAAAGATGAGTACAAAGACTAAAAATATAGCAGCAAAACTTAGGTGCACACGTTGGCGAATTGCTTTCTTTTTTGCATCAGTCATATTATTGTTTCGCTGCATGCCTAATATATCAATACAGAAGGTTGAAGTCAAAGCTGTGATTGCTCCATCGGCACTTGGGAAGAGTGCGGAAATTAAAGCGATAATAAAGATCACGGAAACAAATGGCGGCATATGGTGTAATGCTATTGCAGGAAATATTTTATCTCCAATTTCAGTAACCCCTTGTTGCCCTGCAAAGAGATATAATAGCCCTCCAAGGTATAAGAATATTAAAATGGAGAAAGCCAGAACAAGCGACATCGAGATCACATTTTTCTGTGAATCCTTTAAGTTCTTAACAGAAATATTTTTTTGCATCATTTCCTGATCCATACCAGTCATGGTAACAGTAATAAATGCACCAGCTAAAATTTGTTTAATGAAGTAGAGTTTGTCCATCGGGTCTGTAAAGAAAATCTTAGAATAACCCTTTTGCGACATGGCTTCAATGCTTGCACCAAATCCAATGTGTAGGTTGTTTAAAATATACACTACACAAATGATCAATCCCAAAAGCATACATGAGGTTTGTAGTGTGTCTGTCCATACAATTGTTTTCACACCACCTTCAAACGTATACAATAAAATCATAGAGAGGATGATCAAAGTAGTTGCCCAGAAAGGAATACCAAAGCTATTGAGGATCGCGTCTTGGAGAATATTCACAACTAGATACAAACGTGCAGTAGCGCCAAGTATACGTGATAGAATAAAGAATGATGCACCAGTTTTATAAGCTTTAAAACCTAGGCGCGTCATTAAATAATTATAGATGGAAGTAAGGTTTAGGCGATAATAGAGCGGTAAAAGAACGTACGCGATTAATACATAGCCAATAATATAACCAATGGTCACTTGAAAATAAGCAAAACCTTCTTTTGCCACATTTCCCGGAACGCTAACAAATGTGACACCACTCAATGAAGTTCCCACCATTCCAAATGCAACCAGCATCCAATTACTGCTTTTGTTTCCAATAAAGAAAGATTCATTGGTGCTATTTCTACCAGTAAACCAGGCAACAGCTAAGAGCACTAAGAAATAAATGATCACAAAAGAAAAAAGCAGCAATGGCGACATATAGTAATGTTTGACGTGAAAAGAAAATGAAAACTAGTAAAAATAATTCAACTAATTTTCAGCCGTAAAATTAGGGGTATGAAAATTAAAAGCTTTGCAGTTTTTTGTGGATCCAAATCGGGGAAAGATCCAATATTTGAAACACATGCGCGTGAACTAGGAAAAATCATGGCCACCAATCAGATTAGCTTAGTTTATGGAGGGGGCAATAAAGGTTTAATGGGTGCATTAGCCGATGCTGTGATGGCGTATGAAGGCAATGTAATAGGAGTGATACCAGAAGTTTTGTTAGAATGGGAACATGCGCATAAAGGCATCACAGATTTGCGTGTTGTAAAAGATATGCACGTTCGAAAAAGAATGATGTATGAACTATGTGATGCTGCCATCGTATTACCTGGAGGCAATGGTACTTTGGATGAGATGTTTGAAATGCTAACATGGAATACATTGAATATTCATGATAAGAAAATTGTACTTCTTAACTCGAATGGATATTACAATCATCTTATAGCACATATCGAAACAATGTTTGATCAAGGTTTCTTGTATGAAGCTTGGAGAGAACGATTAATCGTGTGTGAAAATCCGGATGAGATTATTTCCTACTTGGTTTAAGATACATGCCAAATCCCGCTCTAAATACCGGCATAGGATCATTGAATTGATCTCGATAGGGAGAGTTTTCATTTTGTAAAACATCCATCATTAGGGTCACATAAGAATATCGATTACCAATAAAATGTGATCCATATCCAATTCCCACCAGCAAACTTCCTGACTGATAATTGTATTTGTAGGAAGCAGTATTGCCAAGTGTTTTTTGTGTTGAATTGATCCAATTATATTCAGGCTGAATTTGTATATGAAAGAAATTCAACGGCCAGATTCGTAAAAAACTACCAGCACCGTAACTGAGGTTTTGATACTTTGTAGAGCTGTAGTCTGATGGGCTCTGTGAAAAATAATTGATATTCATAGACACCCCAGCGTCTAACCATTTGGTGATACTATAGCCCACTTCAGGGTTAAGCCCTATATTAAATGACTTATTTGCGAACCCAAGGTTAAGACTGGTACCTATAAAAATATTTTCTTGCTTAAACTTATGTTGGTCAGAACTGGACTCCATATTTTGGGCCATCAAACAATTCGCCGTAAGGAGAAAAGAAATACAAAACAGGGCTAAACGCATAGGATTCTGGTCTTTATACAAACCTAAGGAATGAATGGAGCATTCCATAGCCCTGCCCTTTAAAATATTGTTAGAGTTCTATATAAATCCATCAAAATGGCATTTATTGGGTCTTTTTCAACGTGTAAGAAATACACAACCGCCTTGCCAGATAAAAGGAAACATATATTTTCACTCCCGACTTACGATTGCTTGTAATAGTCTATTAACCAATTTATTGGTAAACCAAAGCTTGCTTGCTTACAAACCGTCCACTCCCGAGTACTCGGGATCGGGACGGTTTTTTATTATTCTAAGATTTTCCCAGCTCTTGAAAAGTTATTTCTGAGTTTGATTCCAACATTTAGATATTACTAAAATAACGAATCCTTTTATTTGTAAGATAAATTAATCGTAAAAATACTGCCTCCCTTAGGATTGGGCGAGTAGGTAATATTTCCGTTGTGTAATTCAATGATTTGTTTCACAAGAAATAAGCCTATACCAGTACCTCTAATATGTGCCACATTCACGGCTCTTTCAAAAATTTTAAAAAGCTTCTGACGATGTGGTTCAGGGATGCCTAACCCAAAATCTGTTATTTTTATTTGAATGCTTTTCTGTTTAAAACTTACAACAACAATTGGTGGAGGCATATTGCTACTGTATTTAAATGCATTTGATAATACATTATCTATAGCAATGGTTATTTTTAATTTGTCGGCCAAAATATCATTTGGTTTTCCACTGATTTGTAAAATTGCCACTCTGCCATCTTCTTGAATTTTAGATTGGCGTTCTACTAAAGTATGAACGAGATTTTTTAAATCAAATTTGTTTTTATCCAATGAAAATGCACCAGACTCGATCTTTTCTATCGTAATAACTTCACTAATGATATTGGTAAGGCGTTCTATTTCTGTCTCAATTTGTATTAGTTTCCCTTCAAACTTCTGTTGAAGATTTTCTGGTAATTGCAAGCAGTACATTTGCATCGCTTCTGCACTTAAGCTGATGATAGAAAGGGGGGTTCTAATTTCATGGGATACCGTTGTAATGAAATTAGATTTGGATTCTGTTAATTGCTTTTCTTTTTCAAGATTTGAAATGATTTGCTTTTCAACTTTTTTTCTGTTAGTGATATCAATACCATATCCAATCACGAGTTCAACATTTCCTTCATCGTTCAACATGGGATAATAATTTCGCAAAACGTATTTACTTTCAGACTCAGTTATTTTGATTTCATCTTCCCAAGAACTTTGTGTTCGAGTAAATAATGCTTCATTAAAATATTCCCTTCTTTGCTGAACCATTGATAAAGACCTGTTTTTCAAAATGGCATAGTCCTCGTCTCTTTTTCCAATCATCCATTCTCTGATTTCATTGTTTTGTATACCATTTTTATTCACAAAGAGATATGTGTGATCTTTGTCAAATACGGCGATGTCGGCTGGTATATTATGCAGGATTGATTCAAAGAAATTGCGTTGAATTTCAAGCCCTTTTTTTAATTCAATCTCTGCGCTAATATTTTTATAAGTCCATAAGTGTCCCTTATATTTATTTTTTATGAAAACTGGAAAGTAATTACGCTCAATAGTTTGATTGGTGGCAGTTTCAAGAATTTCGTTTTCCTTTTTTTCCTGGTTTTTTAAAAGCTCGTTAATCCTTTCTACAAATAAAGTAGGGTTCTTGAAAAAGTGTTTGCTCTGTTCGGCAGACTCAGAACAGTCAGCGCCAATCATTTGTTCTGGTGTGGCGGGAATATTAAAAAGGTCGCAAAATTTTTGGTTAGTAAAGACGATTTTCCTGTGCTCGTCTTCCATTAAAAGGCAATGCTCACTATTATTGATAAGAATTTCGAGATGGTTACTAATTGTCCTAGCTTTTTTTTCAATAACTTTTTGAGCACTGATATTACTCCCGTGTACAAAAAAGCTGTTATCTAGATTGTCCTTTTCTATTTTTAATTCGTAGTACTGATCATTGGTTTTTATCTGCAACATTTCTTCAGTAAGATTGGAACAAATTACAGTTGATAGGAGGGATAAAAATTCACTTCTTTGCAGTCTTTTATTGTCGATATAAAGATCATCAAAAGACTTAAATGCATCATTCTCATACATTAATCCACCATTTGCAGAAAAAATCGCAAAGGGATGTGATGAAACATTCAAAATCCGGTCTAACCTTTGTATCATCTTACGACTTGTTTAATCAAGCGCTAATAAATTTAGCCCATTTTTGGACATAAATTTTTAAACCTAGATCGATTGACTAATTTTTGATAGTAATCGACTTTTTAGTTTTAAGCATTCACTTTTTAAGCGACTACTTTTACGATATAGGCATAAAGGGGGGAATAAGTAGTTTAAAATGGTTCATCAGAAAAATGAACTAACTTCACGGAGAAGGAAATCTACTTAAAATCTCTCCCCTGGAATTGAAATAGGCCTGATACTCAGCGCAATTGAAAGAAGATTCAAAAATTCTTGCTAATAGGGACATTAGTGTTTTATGCGCTATAGTTCCACAAATATCGGATATATGGTAGCTGACAAGTACAACATTTTAATTGTTGAAGACGATGAGATATTAAGGAAAATCCTGATTGAATTATTAGAGCCATATTATAATATAGCTTCAACAGATAATGGAGAATCTGTACTTGCATTGGTGGAGCGGCACAAGCCCCTTGTGATAGTGCTTGACATTTTACTGAGCGGCTATATGGATGGCTTTTCAGTATTGCGTTTATTGAAGCAAGACGAGCGTTTTCAGGATACACCAGTCATATTTATATCAGCTTATGGCCAAGAATCTCAAATTCAAACAGGCCTCTCTTTAGGAGCAAATGATTATATCGTAAAACCATTTAGTGCCAAGCACCTTCATTTAAAACTGGATAGCTTAATAAAGCTTCGAATTGCTATACAAAACAAAGTGATCAAGACTGAATTAAGTAGTCATATTGATCCTGGTTTTGCAAATAATCAATTACAAGAGTTTGAGAGGATTGTGGAAGAAATATTATTGAAAGATGCAGACCTGTCTATACATGAAATTGCGCTGCAATTAAATATCAGTGTTAGCACTTTTGAAAGGGCCATCAAGAAGGCCTATAATATGCCTCCCAACCGTTATATCCTTAATAGAAGGCTAGAAAAAGCCAATTTATTATTGTCAAGTACCAATTTGCCAATCAAGGAAATTTCAATGACAATGGGATTTAATTCTGTATCTTACTTTACCAAATGCTACAAGGCATTTTATGGGTTTTCCCCCTCAACCCGACGTAAAAAATAGGCAACTGCTTAAACAGTTCTCTTTTTAAAGTAAATTCGCCTGCTTGTTAGCAGCTTCTTATGGATAGGATAGAAAGATTGGAACAATATACTTTGATTATTGCTGATGATGATCCTATTCATCGCATGCTATTGAATATCCATTTCCGTGAGTTGAAAATGAATATCGAAGAAGCTTCAAACGGGGAGGAATTATTAGAGGTATTTGGAAAACTTCAGGGTAAGCCTGCCATATTGATTCTAGACCTTCACATGCCAGATATTGATGGATACGATGTCATCAAGTTGATGTCAGCAAATGTCGACAAGTACAAAAATATTAAAACGATTGTTTTAAGTGGTAGTAGTTCACTTGATATAGATAAAGACTGGATACACGATTATGTGTTTGGTTTTGTTGAAAAGCCCATCAATAAAATAGAAATGATCGAAATGATCACCGAGGCTGCTATATAGCCGTTAATACCAATCCGTCTAAATTGAAATTCTCAGGAAATTTCCCAGTTACCGTTCTATAAAAGTCTTTGATTTGATTCGCATCTTTGATCGGATCGGCTGACAAGTGAATCAAAGGTCCAAATCCCGCAATCTTTTTCTTATAGTCAAGATAGCCCAATAGTATCGGAACCTTTGCCCCAATTGCTACGTGATAAAACCCGGTTTTCCATTTTTCCACCTTTGATCTGGTTCCCTCTGCAGGAATGGCTAGCATTAGTTGATCATTGTCTTTAAATAGCTGGATCATATCATCCACCAGCTTGTTTTTAGAATGACGAACAACGGCTAATCCTCCAGTTTTCTCCATCATGCCCTTAATCGGCCATCTGAATAGTTCTTTCTTTGCTAAATATCTTACGGGTAAATTATAATGGAAGAATACAGCCAAACTATATAGAAAATCCCAGTTAGAAGTGTGGGGTGCAGCAATTACAACGCAACGCTCATAACCCTCCGGTAAATTCACATCCATTTTCCAGCCCTTCAATTTAAATAACCAAACAAAAAGTTTGCGCATGCAATTCGTTTTGGCAAAGAAAGGTATAAAATTGGATTACTACTTATATTTAAGCAACGATATAACATTTTAATAAATCTAGTTTATGCAGGCATTAGAGACGCTAATCAATCAGTTGGAATCCAGGATTCCACAATTTGAAACAATCAATCCCACTATTTCAAAATCTAATATTGGTTGGCATATCGATCATGCTTTGATGGTGCTGTCAGGTATTATAGACACAACGTCTAAATCAGATCCTGACAACTATAAGTGGAAATTTAACGTAAAGAGATTTGTCGTTATGTTTAAAAATAAAATACCCAGAGGAAAAGCAAAAGCGCCAAAATCTGTTCAGCCCATTGGGGATTATACCATTGAGAGCTTGACAAAAAAAGTCGCCATTGCAAAATCAAAACTGGAGCAATTAAAACAGTTGCCGAAAAACAAATATTTTGAACACCCGGGCTTGGGGCCAATGAAATTGAAACAAACGATCAAGTTTTTAGAAATTCATACGAGGCACCATTGGGAGATCATAGAAGACATAGGGAAGAAGTGAAGAGATAAAAGATAAAAGATAAAAGTGTGTCAATGCCTAAATAACGTTGACCGTTTTTAATTGTGGTTTATTTTTAATATTTAGGTTGTATTTAATATTATTTTCTTTGGAAGTGAAAGGAGCCTTGCGGTCCCCTTTCGCTTCCTCTGATTTTTTGGCATAACAAT
>JAPLEO010000118.1 GCA_026391125.1 Bacteroidota bacterium | reverse complement strand
TTTTATGCCTCATAAAAAACCAAGAAAATCCAAAAATAATCCCAATACAAGCCTTACTAAACAGCAAAAAGAAGAAAATAAAATACTCTCAAAAACCAGAGTGTTTGTTGAGCATGTTATCGGTGGAATGAAGATTTTTCGCTGCTTATCTGACCGTTTTAGAAATCATATTAAGTTATTAGAAGATATTTTTATCGGCATTTCAGCCGCCATTTGGAACTTTAAAATTATAATGAATTCAATCACTTAAATTCGGCAACAAGTCTATTATGTTGACGAAGGAACACCAATTGTTACAGTAGAGCATTTAGGGGAAATTGGTTTTAATTTAGATAACTTGCCAATGGTTAGCGATAAAGATAAAAAAAGACTTTCTAAATATATTCTTAAAGAAGGCGATATAGTTTTTAGTCGTGTTGGTTCTATTGATAGATGCACCTATGTTTCAAAAAAAGAAGAGGGCTGGCTATTTTCAGGACGTTGTATAAGAGTTAGGATTAATGAAAAAGCGGATGCTCGATATATTAGCTTTTATTTCCGTCAAAAGTATTTTAAAGAAATGATGCTTAATATTTCAGTTGGCGCGACAATGCCTTCTTTAAATACATCATTAATGGATAATTTACCGATTTTTTTGCCTTCAAAAGAAAACCAACAAAAAATCGCGGCGGTTCTTTCTGCTTTTGATTCTAAGATTGAAATAAATGACCGTATTAATACCGAGTTGGAGGCGATGGCTAAAACGCTTTATGATTATTGGTTTGTGCAGTTTGATTTTCCGAATGAAGACGGTAAACCCTATAAAACCAGCGGCGGTAAAATGGTTTGGAATGCGGAATTAAAACGGGATATTCCAGAGGGCTGGGAAGTTGAAACGTTTGGAAAATATGCAAATTTAAAAGGTGGGTTTGCTTTTAAATCAGATTGGTGGACAGATTCAGGACTACCAGTAATAAAAATTAAAGATATAAATGAAAAATTCACATTATCTATTGAAAATTGTTCATGTGTAAGTGTAGATAAATACGAAAAAGCCAAAAAGTATGAGGCTTTTTCTGGAGATGTTGTAATTGCCATGACTGGGGCAACTATTGGGAAATTTGGTATTGTTCCAAAAATAAATAAACCTATTTTGGTTAATCAACGTGTTGGCTTATTCAATTTAGGGAAACACCCTAATCTTTAAGCTACCTTTTTTAATTTGTTCTTTAAATCAAAATTATTTTAGAGAAAATATTTTTTTAATAGCAAGTGGAGCAGCGTAGCCAAACATTAGTAGTGACCAAATAGACGCTATACAATTAATAATACCCGAAAAAAATATAATTGATTTTTTCAATTTAAAAACATCATGTTTTTACGAAAAAATTATTGAAAATATGGAAGAAAACCAAACCCTAACCAACCTCCACGACTGGTTATTACCGCTATTAATGAATGGACAGGTAACGATACGCACGGATTAATCAGTTAGTGGTGTGTTTGTTTTTATGACTGCCAGTCCTTTAAAGGACTGGCAGTCATTTTACTGTTGTAATAGGTCTCCACTGTCAATCAGCTTATGCCAGAATGCAAGCTTTGCTTGCACGCGCCAGCAAAGCTTGTACTCCCAGGGCAATCGCACTTAATTTAATCCGAGGATGCGTAATAAATAGAAAACATCCCATCCCGCCTTTAATCGTTTGATTTTGATACCCACCTTAGCAGTTTTTTCAGCTTTGATTAGGTTCAGAGCGATATGCCTGAT
>JAPLEO010000088.1 GCA_026391125.1 Bacteroidota bacterium | reverse complement strand
CTATAGCGATTTAAATGATGAAGAATTTATTGTGGCGGAGGCTTTAGAATTAAGAAAAGAATTAAGGCTAAGTGAAGTGCAGCAACTACTTGATAATTCACATGTTTATCCGATCATCAAAAAATTAATCGATAGAAGACTCTGCTATGTTTGGGAAGAGTTAGTAGAAAAATATCAAGAAAAAAAACAAACCTATATTCAATTACATCCCGATTTTGAAAGGGAAGAAAAGTTAGCTGATCTATTAAATAATTGGAGTAAAGCACCTAAGCAAATGGAATTGTTGCTCTCCTATTTACACCTATCAAAAACTGAAGGGGAAGTTATTCAATCTGCATTATTAAAAAAGTCAAATGCATCCGCTGCACAATTAAAAGCTTTGATCGATAAAGGCATTTTATTGGCTCAAAAAAGATCCGTTTCGAGGATCCCTTTTTTGTCTAAAGAAATTCAAATCAATATCAGTCTTTCAGAAGCGCAGAAAATTGCATTAGATCAAATAAAAACAGCTTTTGAAGATAAACAGACTTGTTTGCTGCATGGAGTAACTGCAAGCGGAAAAACACAGATCTATATTCAATTAATTGAAGACTATATCAACCAAGGCAAACAAGTTTTATACCTTTTGCCTGAAATTGCGCTTACTTCTCAAATCATCAGAAGATTACAATTGCATTTCGGTGGGAAGATTGGAATTTATCATTCAAAATTTAATGCCAACGAAAGAGTTGAAATTTGGAACAAAATAAAATCTGGTGAACTGAAAGCGGTATTAGGTGCACGCTCATCGCTTCTCTTACCCTTTTGCGACCTTGGATTAATCATTGCTGACGAAGAACATGATGCCTCTTATAAACAACAGGATCCTGCTCCTAGATACCATGCGAGAGATAGTGCCATTTATTATGCTGGTCTATTTAAAGCGAAAGTGTTATTGGGAAGTGCAACACCAAGCATAGAATCATTCTATAATTGTCAGCAACAGAAATATGCACTCGTTTCACTTGCCGAAAGATATGGTGATGCCGAATTACCTAAAATGGAATTAGTTGATTTTAAGAATCGAGCTGAAACAGTGAATGGCGTAACAGTTTTCACCGAAGCTTTACTTAAAAACATAGAACAAACTTTATTGGAAAAAAAGCAGGTCATTCTTTTTCAAAATAGAAGAGGCTATTCCCCCTATCTGATTTGTGATACCTGTGGTTGGATTCCTCATTGTGAACACTGCGATGTAACGCTTACCTACCATAAATCAAAACACAAACTTTCTTGTCATTATTGCGGTAGTACTTACCCAGTAGTTTCTAGTTGCGCAGCTTGTGGTAGCCAGCATTTTATTCAGAAAAATTTTGGCACTGAAAAAATTGAAGAGCAGGTATTAGAATTTTTTCCCGATGCAAAAGTGGCACGTATGGATTACGATAGCGTAAAGGGAAAGAATGCACATGATGCATTGATCAAACTATTTGAACAACAAAGGATAGATATATTAGTGGGCACCCAAATGGTTGTAAAAGGGTTAGACTTCGAACACGTAAACCTTGTGGGGATTGTTGATGCTGATGGTATATTAAACTTTACAGACTTCCGGGTAAATGAAAGATCATTCCAATTGATGGAACAGGTAAGCGGGCGTGCTGGAAGAAAAAATGCAGATGGCAAAGTGATTGTACAAGTAAGTAATTTTAAACACCCTGTTTTGCAATTTGTAAAAGCGCACGATTACCAACAGCTATTTGTTTTTGAATTGGAAAATAGAAAACAATTTAACTATCCGCCTTTTTCAAGATTGATCCGTGTTTATTTCAAACACAAAGAAAAACACATAGCAGAAGAAGCAGCAACTATTTTTTCAAATGGATTTAAACCACAATTTGCAAATTATTTGATGGGACCATCACAACCAGTTGTAGACCGTATTCGGAATCAATATATCTGGGAGATTCTTCTTAAGTTACCAAAGGATAATCGCATCATTCAAATGTGTAAAATAGGAATCAATCAACAATCACAAATCCTGCAAACAAATAAAAGATATCGATCAGTTCATATCATCACAGATGTTGACCCTAACTAAATCTTTATCACTATTTTTATGAGCATGCAAATAGCGCATAATATATCTTTAAAAAAGTTCAACAGTTTTGGCATTGACGCCATTGCTAGAAATTATGCATCATTTAATAGTGTTCAATCACTGACAGAATTAATTGAAGATCATCATGCGCAAATTTTGCAATCGCATTTTATTTTAGGTGGGGGAAGTAATATTTTATTTACCAAACCCCTACTCAATGAATTTGTTTTAAAAAACGAGATCAAAGGGATTCAATTAATCAGAGAGGATGATGAACAGTTTTTCGTTGAAGTTGCAGCAGGCGAAAACTGGCATCAATTTGTGTTACACTGTATCCAAAATGGATGGGCTGGCGTTGAAAACTTAAGTTTAATTCCGGGGAATGTTGGCGCTTCTCCTATTCAAAATATTGGCGCTTATGGCGTAGAAGTAAGAGACGTAATTGAATCTGTACAAGCCTATCATATCGCTGAAAAAACATTGCATCATTTTTCTTTTACTGATTGTGCATTTGGCTATCGAGAAAGCTCCTTTAAAAGTAAATGGAAAAACCAATTCGTTATTACCAAAGTAGTCTTTCGTTTAAATAAGAAGCCTGTATATAAAACTAATTATGGCGCTATTGAAAATGAACTTGAAAAAATGGGAATCACCAACTTGAGTATACAATCAATTTCAGATGCAGTAATAAATATTCGCTCCAGCAAACTACCCGATCCAACAGTCATCGGCAATGCTGGAAGCTTCTTTAAAAACCCTGCCATTTCTAAAGAACAATTTGAAGCCTTAAAAAATCAACATCCTCAAATCATTGGATTTCAAAATCAAAATGGAACCATGAAAGTGGCAGCTGGATGGTTGATTGAAAAAGCTGGATGGAAGGGATATCGTTTAGGTGATGCAGGCTGTCATGCTTTGCAGGCCTTGGTTTTAGTGAACTATGGGAAAGCAAATGGATCAGAAATTTTAGAACTTTCAGAAAAAATTATTCATTCTGTTCAAGACCAATTTGGAATTTTACTAGAAAAGGAAGTCAATATTTTATAACAATTTTATTATAAAAAAAAGGCCCGTCTCGATAAATCGGACGGGCCTTTTCTATTCTCTATAAGATTAATTTTCTTGAAGATGAAACTCAACACGTCTATTCGCGTCTTGACCTTCTTTGGTTTTATTATCAGCAATTGGTTTGCTGCTTCCAAATCCTGTTGCAGTTAATCGATCTGATGCAATTCCTTTACCAACTAAATAAGATTTTACAGCGAATGCGCGATCTAATGATAATTTATCATTCAATTTTGCACTACCAGTGTTTGAAGTATGACCTTCCACATATAATTTCAATTGTGCGTTATCGTTCAATACTTTAGCACCTTTATCTAATTCTGTTTTAGAAGATTTAGTTAATACAGTACTTCCATTAGCAAATTTAATATCCTGACCTTTGAAGTTTAAGTAAGGGCAACCAAATAATTCAGCAGTACCTTTTACATTAGGACATTTGTCTTCTTCATCGTTGATACCATCACCATCTTTGTCAGGAATAGGACAACCTTGATAACGAGCAAGACCAGCTACAGTAGGGCATTTATCTTCTTCATCATTGATACCATCTTTATCGGTATCAGGAATAGGACAACCTTCGTATTTAGCTAAGCCTTTAACTTTTGGACATTTGTCGTTCTCATCATTGATACCATCTCCATCAGTATCAGGAACTGGACAACCTTGGTATTTAGCGATACCTGGTACAGTAGGACATTTGTCGTTTGAATCGATAATGCCATCTTTATCAGTATCAGCTGGTGCTGGAGGTGGTGGAGGTGGTGGAGCAACAACTACTGCTGGAGCCACTTTTCTCTCTTTTAGATTTACATTAAATCCAAGTGTATAATTGATATGATTAGTTGTTAATACAGAAACCTGGCTACGATAGTTCATTTGTGTATTTAAACGAACGCCTTCTCCTAAATTAAATTCTAAACCAGCACCAATTGGCATAAATGCGCCAAAATAAGTACCCCCATACATTGAAGCACCAATACCTGCACTCAGATATGGAACTAGAAAATGCTTATCAGTTAATAACTTAAAATTAAGACCTGCATCCCACTCTAATAACAATCTGTCAGAACCTGCAACTGCAATGCCTGATTCAGCTCTAAAAGGATAACTCAACAAAGTACCTCCTAAAGAAGTAGTGAAATCAATATGTTCAGTCATACCAGTCAAAAACTGAAGACTCAAGCCTAAACTCATGTCTTTTCCTTTTCCCCAAGTTTTATTAGCTAGAACATCAGAAAGAGAACTGCTATTAATTAACGCAGGAGTCTTAAAATCTTGTAAAAAGAAGTTAATACCTAATGACGGCATTCTTTTATAACTGGTAGTCTGTGCAAAACTAATTGCAGACAGGCCTAATACAACAGTAAAAAATAAAATTTTCTTCATAAACAGTTTTAATTAGTCAAGCAAAAATACAGGCTTGGATTCATTTTATAAAATAATATAAAATGATTAATTCTACACTAGTAATCAACATTTTATCGATCAATTGGCTCCACCCTGACCCTCGTAAGCCCTTTTTTCATAAAATCAAGCTCTGCGGCGGCTACCCTACTCAAATCAACTACCCTACCTTTTTTGGCCATTCGAGGATGCATTCGATCATTGATCCTTACAATCACAAACTTATCATTACTCAAATTGGTGACTTTTACCCAGGTATTAAGCTTATAATTATTACTTGCAGCTGTTAGCTTTGAATTCCTATAATACTCTCCTGTGGCGGTTCTTGTGCCATCTAGATTTTTACTATAAAAGCTTGCAATACCAGTCATTACTTTAGCATTTGCCTTTAGCTTATATAAACCAAGTGAATCCGCTACTAATGAATCTTGCTGAATTGACGCATTATTTTGAATTAAAGTATCAATCTTAGGTTGAACTATGGTTGTATCAATCTTTGGTTGAATAATCGTTGTATCTACCTGAGCATGAATCTGATTCATACTTACAAGTAATAAAAACAATCCTATTATTTTTTTCATTTTTTCAATTTGAGGTTTGCCCTTCAAACCGATTCAAGTATGGTAATTTACTTAAAACCGACGCTAAATCTTCAAAAGGGCTATAAGATTTCTTCGCCTCCTATTAGCCAAACACCATGCCAAAGAGTAAAAATGCAGGTTATAATTTCAATATTTTAAATAAATGTATTGATTTTCAAATATTTACAAATTTAAATATTCATCATTTTGAATGATTTGTATTTTTAAGATAAGATTATAACGATTTTATACCAAAACGCTCATGATGTAATAAATTTGACCAGTGAAATCCATCCACCGTATAATTTTTGGCCTTTTCCTGACATTAATCCTTCATCATAAAGGGATTAGTCAATGTACTACTTTAGGCCAGAACCCAACAACTGCTTTTCCTGTTTGTGGCACCACCCTTTTTGAACAAAAAACAGTGCCATTATGTGGTGGAAGAACTGTGCCTACTCTTTGTAACGATAATAATGTATATACCGATATTAATCCTTTCTGGTATAAGTTTACCTGTTTTGCATCAGGCAAACTAGCATTTTCCATCACTCCCATCAATGCAACTGGTGATGATTACGACTGGGAATTATTTGATATTACAGGAGTGGACCCGATGGATGTTTACACAAATAAAAGTTTAATTATAGGTGCAAACTGGTCTGGTATGTACGGTGCAACTGGTGCTGGTACCGCTGGATCAAAGACCTATGAATGTGCATCTGCAACCGTTAATGGGAATCCCACTTTTAGTACCATGCCGGATCTGATTGTAGGTCATAATTACATTTTACTGGTCAGCAATTTCTCAAGTACACAAGTGGGTTATACCCTTTCGTTCCAAGGGGGTACCGCAAGTATCATCGACCCGATTACGCCTTTATTAACGAAAGTACATGCTGTTTGCGATGGTACTCAAATACTGTTGATGTTGAATAAGAAAATGAATTGTTCTAGCCTTAGTAGTGATGGGTCAGATTTTACTATTTCTGGAGCTGGACCAAATTCAATTGTTAAAGCTGTTGGTCGTGGTTGTGCATTGTCTTTTGACACTGATACGCTCGAATTGACCATGCAAAATATTCTAACACCAGGCGCTTATACGGTTACTTCAAAAATCGGGAATGATAACAATACCTTATTAGATAACTGTGGCAACCAACTACCTGTTGGATTAACCGAAAGTTTGGTTTTTACTACTGCTATTCCTACTCCTATGGACAGCATTGCACCAATCATTTGTATAAAAGATACTTTAAAATTGGTTTTTAGTAGGCCAATGGATTGCACTTCTATTGCAGACGATGGATCTGACTTTTTCATTACGGGTCCCTCTACAGTTAACATTCAAAAAGCTTTTGGAATTTGCAATAGTGGGTTAACGGATGTCATCAGTATTGTTTTGTCGAGTCCTATCAAAACAAATGGGAATTATCAATTGCATTTAAAAAATGGTGGAGATGGTAATAGCATTTTAAACGAATGTGGGAAAGCAACAGCAGTAGGTTCTATACTCAATTTTAGTATTAAAAATGTAACAACCGCTGATTTTAATACCCAATTAAGCATTGGATGTAAATATGACACCTTACTACTATTACATAATGGCAATAATGGAGCCAATCAATGGAATTGGAAATTAGACAATGGATCTTCCAGTAACTTACAAAACCCGATTTTTAAATTTAATCAGTTTGGAAAATTACACACGAGTTTAATTGTTTCAAATGGTTTCTGTTCGGATAGTAGTTCTGTTGATCTTGATTTGCTTGATCATACCGTTAAAGCTGGATTCACTTTACCAGATACCCTTTGCTTGAAAGACAGTTTAATAATAATCGACAATAGTAGCAATAATAGTATCAGTTGGAATTGGAATTTCGGAAATGGCATCACCAGTAACCAAAAACAACCCATTGGTATTTATTTTCAAGCTAATGGTCGTCAAAATCAATACACAGTAATTCAGGTTGTTCAGAATGCTTTTAATTGTTCTGACACGAGTATAAAAAAAGTATATGTACTCCCCAATTGTTTTATCGACATTCCATCGGGCTTCACTCCTAACGGCGATGGCTTGAATGATTACCTCTATCCTCTTAATGCTTTCAAGGCACTAAGTCTAAGCTTTAAAATATATAATCGATATGGTCAAGTAATTTATGAGAGTACCGATTGGCAAAAAAAATGGGACGGAAGAGTGAAAGGTGAACTTCAACCAAGTGGTACTTATGTTTGGACGCTAGACTATACCCACAAAGACACAGGGCTTACCTATCACCTAAAAGGCACTACAGTTTTAATTAGATAATTGACCCTGAGGAAAAATATAAATTATTTTCTTGAACAGATTCTCTTTCTTTTGAAAGCGCTGAAAAATTAATCTTTGCAGGGTAGTATTTTGCAAAAAAAGTATTCAACCAAAAAGCTTTATGAAATAAGTAGGTTGGTCTTTTAATAAGAAAGCTCGGTAAAATATGATACCATCGATATCCCAAATCGATAAAATATTGCTTACAATCTTTTTCCATTCCAAGTTCTTCAGCAGCTACCAGTACGGCATCACGTTGACACCTAGAAAATGAAAAAGGCTTCACAATTCTAGATTGAAATCCATATAGATAAAGATGGTCCTTAATTTGTTTATAATTCTGGAATCTAGATCTCGCATCACATTGTGGGTATATTGGAGCTGCAACAAAAAGAAATAAGAATACTATTTTAAAAAAAATAAATCCCTCCTGCAACCAACTAGTCACATCTATATATTGAAAGAAGCAGATAATAACAAGAATTTCAGCGATGGTCATTAAATGTAAAAGATAACCAAGCTTTAGGTACGTGAAGAATAAGCTTCGTTTTTGAACTGTAATTGCCATAGACAGTTTATAATGAAATGCAATATAAGACAGTGAATATAAACTCTTCACTAAGATAATATATTTATTTTTGCTTATTTCAAGCGCCAATTATTTAAACGGCTTATTGCTCATTTCATATCAGCACTTGTAAATGCCAGTGGCAATAAATCGGTAGCTTTTTCCATTACCAAAACCGTTCCAGTTGTACCACCCAAAATCAATCGAATAGGATGCTTTACATGTGTTGCGTATTCTGACAAACTTTGGCGGCAGACCCCACATGGTGAAATGGGGCGATTACTTGCTCCCAATTGATTGTGATAGCTAATTGCCATATCTATCACAGGCATTCCAGGATACAGTGAAGAACAAATCGACAATAGAACACGTTCTGCGCATAAACCTGCTGGGAAGCTGGCATTTTCTTGATTACTACCTTTTAGAATCACACCATTACTAAGTCTAGCTGCTGCACCAACCTGAAACTTTGAATACGGTGCGTAGGATAATGAAATGGCTTCTCTTGCTGCTTTTAATAAAGCTCCATCTTCCTGATTCAATGACGAACTATCTGGATATTCATCGAAGAGAACTTGAATTTGATGCTGTTGCATAAATTATGATTTAGACAAAAAGTCCCCATAGCAAAAACTATGAGGACCCCTTCGGTTATTAAAGATACGTTATTTGATACTATTGAACAAGCGACCCCAACGCGGCCCCTTATCATAGCTAAACCAGATCATAGAAGCCTTTCCTACTACATGTGTTTCAGGTACAAAGCCCCAAAAACGGCTATCCTGACTGCGATGTCGATTATCACCCATCATCCAATAATAATTATACTTTGGTGTATACTCAGTTACCTCCTTACCGTTAATGACGATTTTTTCATTTACTTCATTCAATTGATTGTGTTCATAATCTGAGATCAACCTTCTATAAAGCGCAATATTCTGAGGCGAAACTTTAAATGCCTCTCCTTTTTTAGGAACCTTAATGGGTCCGAAATTATCTAAACTGAATGGAAAATTTGCTTCGTCGTATGGGAAATAGCCCCCTACATAATTATCAACAAAAAGGGTTGCAGAAACAACATTGGGTTGTTTCTTTACAATTTCCAATTCTTCAGGAGTCATGTTGATCTTAAAGGTATTCGGTTTGTTTTCTATTGTTTGTATTTGCCCTTTTGTGTCCTGTACATCAATTCCAAGGGCTGACATTAAAAACTCCTCTGTAAAATTTGTACCATTTGTTTCAACGATATATTCCGTTTGAGAAGCTTTAGGCAAGTACGCTTTTTCTCCATTGATAAATAGTTCTGCATTTTTTAACTGCAAAATGTCTCCTCCTTCAGCCACACATCGTTTGATATAATTATCCGTTTTATCCATTGGATGCACGATCACTGGAAACTGGTTATTCAATGCTTCACGATCGCCTTTGAATTGTGTTCTTAAAACATCATAGTAAGGCATCTTACTTCCATATTCAGGAAGGTTAATGATCGTATCACCTGCTGGGAAATTAAATACTACTACATCATTCCTTTTTACTGCTGTAAATGCAGGTAGTCTTTTGTAAGGAATCTGAATCCATTTCAAATAAGATGCTGTTGTGATAGAGCCCGGCATGGTATTATGAACGAATGGAAAAGATAAAGGTGTTTGTGGGATTCTTGCACCATAACTCATCTTGTTCACAAAAAGGAAATCATTGACCAATAAGGTCTTCTCCATACTCTCAGATGGAATTACATATGCTTCAAATACAAATGTTCTAATGATAGTGGCTGCGACAATGGCAAATACACCCGCATCGATCCATTCTCGAGAAGCAGGTTTTTTGTATTGGCCCATAACTGATGGCCCGTAATATTTCTCGCTTTTAGAAAACCCTAAATATGGGAAATAAACAAAAGGCAACAAAGCAGCAGCAGTATGATGGATCATATTGAAGCGTTTGAATTGCATTACAAAAATGATGGTTATCCAAATCGTAATGAATTGTCCGGCAACTGGAATTAATTGAAACCAAAACCAATATTTTTTCAACTCGGTTTTTTCTACGATCAACCAGGTGTTGTAAAAAGGTATCAAAGCCTTCCAAGCTGTAATTCCAGCCTTCTGAAACATACCATACATACCTACATGCCAACCTATTACTCCAACAATAAACAAGACTAAACCCATATTATTAATATTATTAGTAACAAAAATATCCTTTTCAACCACACTTTACCTTTAATAAACGAAAAGTTTTCTTAAATATCTTGTCAGCTTTCATAATATGCTTAATTTAACCATAATTCTAGCTTTTAGATGTAATAGGTCATGCAATACTTTAGCATAAAAGATATAGAAAATCTAACGGGAATAAAAGCCCATACTCTTCGTATTTGGGAAAAGCGCTATAATTTAATCATTTCAAAAAGAAAAGAAAGTAATCATCGTTTTTTCGATAATGAAGACCTTAAAACAATTCTTCGAATCAGCTATCTATATGAAACGGAATTCAAAATATCTCAGATCGCGAAATTGAGTCCAGAAGCTATTTTAACATATGCTCATATCGACCATTCAAATTCTAAATCCACCGAAGCCTTTATCCTGCAATTAATAAATACCATTATTGAATACGATACAATAGAATTTGAGCGCGTATTTAAATCTGGTATCAAACAATATGGTTTTGAAAGGGCTATTTCAGAAATAGGTTATGGTTTATTAAGGCGCATCGGACTTCTTTGGCTCACCGATCATCTTATTCCAGCTCAAGAACACTTTGCCTCAAATTTGATCAAGAAATTCTTGATCAATGCTATTGAACATTTGCCAGAAGTGAAAGACAAGTCATCAAAAGAAATATTACTTTTTACCCCTATTGGAGAATTTCATGAGATCCCTTTACTTTTTGCGAGGTGGCTATTTAAGAAAAATAATAACCGGGTATGTTATTTAGGAGCCAATATGGACTTGGAAGACATTGCTTATTGCACAAGAAAAAGAAAAATCACTCATTTGTTTTGCCATCTTATCACTAACCTAACTGGTAAATCCTTTGAAGCTTATACCCTAGAAATTTTAAAAAGATTCCCAGATCAAAAAATAATTATTTCAAGTTCACAAACAAAAAATCTTAAAATTGATTCTCCTGATTTAACTACATTTAAATCATTAGAAGAAATGATTGAGTACATTAATAATTTTAAGAGCCAGGAATTACATAACTCGCAATATCTGCTGCAGTAATTGTTTTTCCTGAAAGAATGATTAGCCTTTCAACTACATTTCTTAATTCTCTAATGTTCCCCGACCATTGATGTTTTTGTAAGGCTTCCATTGCCTGCTTATCTATTTGTTTAGCTGCCTGACCATACTCCTGAGCAATATCTAATAAGAATTTTTCTACCAGTAGCGGAATATCATCTAAACGCTGATTCAAAGAAGGTACATGTATGAGTATGACACCTAATCGATGATATAAGTCCAACCGAAAATTTTTCAATTCCACCTCCTTTAACAGGTCCTTATTTGTTGCTGCAATAACACGTACATTGATATTAATTTCTTTATCTCCTCCTACTCTAGTGATTTTTGATTCTTGCAAAGCACGTAACACTTTTGCTTGTGCCGACAAACTCATATCACCAATTTCATCAAGAAATAAAGTACCACCGTTAGCCTGTTCAAATTTCCCGATCCTTTGTTTGATAGCAGAGGTAAAAGAACCCTTTTCATGCCCAAACAATTCGCTCTCGATCAATTCTGCAGGGATTGCAGCACAATTCACTTCCACTAATGGAGCATCTGCGCGATTGCTTTTTTCGTGCAACCATCTTGCTACTAATTCTTTCCCAGTTCCATTCTCACCTGTTACCAAAACCCTTGCATCAGTTGAGGCAACTTTCTCAATGGTTTCTTTAATTTTCAAAATAGCATCACTATTGCCAATGATTTCTTGAACCTTTGAAACCTTTCGCTTGAGTACTTTGGTTTCTTTTACAAGATTATTTTTATCTAAGGCATTTCGAATGGTGATCAATAACCGATTTAAATCAGGAGGTTTTGAAATGTAATCAAATGCACCCTTTTTCACCGCATCTACAGCAGTTTCGATATTACCATGCCCACTAATCATAATGACTGGTACTTCTGAATTTGATTGTGTAACAGAATCTAAAAATTCTAGTCCATCCAATTTTGGCATTTTAATATCACACAAAACCAAATCGTAAGAATTAGATTGAAACTTCTTCAGTCCCTCTTCGCCATCTCCAGCTTCGTCTACTTTAAACCCTTCATTGGTTAAAATATCTCTTAATACATTCCGAATAGAACGCTCGTCATCAATGATTAGAATTTGGGCCATAGGTTGTGTTTAATTCAAGACTGCTAAGATAATCAAAGCCTACTTATTCAACTGAAATTGAATACCTGCAAAAATATTCCTTTCCGAAGCTGGATTATAAAATCTTTTCCCCGCTGCATTTATATCGTTTCCCAAACTATATAGTTGGTTCAATGCATTGTCTACCCCTATAAAACAAAGCAAACTCCATTTATTGAAATGAATTGCGTCATCAAATTTAAACTGTACTAATTGGTAGGGATCTGCAAACGCATCGTTGGCATCTGTTAATGGGATACTCGAAACACCATTAACGGAACCGTGGAAGGTGTACTTGTTCTTGAAAGTTACATCCATACCCGAAACCCAAATGCTCTTTGGAACCCCTGTTAATTTGTTGCCAGCATAACTGGTATTTCCTTGTTGGTAATTGATAAAATGGTAGGGTTGAAAACTGTAAGACGACCAGATACTTGCTTTAGTTATAAAACCTTTTTCTTTATGAACAACTGTTTCATGAATACTTGCCTCGATTCCTTGTTGTAAGGCAGAACCTGCATTCACAAAATATTCCGCTCCCGCTGCATTGTTTCTTCTGACAATCGCATCTTGCAATGTAAAATGATAATAAGCAGCATCGAATTGGAGTTGATTGCTGAATAAAAATCCTTTCATTCCTATCTCCCAATTCCAGCCTTTTTCAGGAGCCAATGCACCATAAAAGATTCCATCTGAAGGGCGCACTTCTGCTAATGAAGGAGGAGAAAATCCAAATGCGATTAAACCATACAATGCTATATGATGATTGATATTGTACAATGCTGAAAGCCTTGGCGCGGGAATTAGGTTGGTTGATTTTGTTTGACCAATAGACAATGGATCAGATACCCTTTGGTATTTAAATTGCTGTTGATTCAAACTAACACCAGCAGATACCTGAAGTTTGTTAAAATAGGTTTGCTCCATTTGTGTATAAACACTCCATTGATTTGCATACACACGGTCTGAAAGCTGCAGTGTATCTGGCTTTCCTTTATTGTTTCCAAAATCTGAAATATTTGAATGATTATACAACCATTCAAATCCGCTT
>JAPLEO010000069.1 GCA_026391125.1 Bacteroidota bacterium | reverse complement strand
C
Source organism: Bacteroidota bacterium (assembly GCA_026391125.1). Taxonomy (GTDB): domain Bacteria; phylum Bacteroidota; class Bacteroidia; order Chitinophagales; family Chitinophagaceae; genus Sediminibacterium. Next base: position 69,700 of record JAPLEO010000069.1, on the reverse strand, counting down.
AAACTTTAGAAATGGCCTATCAGCCCTATAGTCATGAAACGCGCGGACAAAAGAATTATGGACTCGGTTGGCACCTGTATATCAATCCACCAGAACCAACCGTGGTATACCATAATGGTTGGTGGCATGGGAATAATGCTGTTTTTAAAAGGTTGCTTAGTGATTCGGCAACTGTGATAATATTAGGGAATAAATTCAATAAAAGCATCTGGTCTGCAGGTAAGATGAGTTCTGTTTTCACAGGAACTCCAGATACTCTAATCGTTTTCCCCTATTTTTGCAGACTTCATTTTTAAACTAACAGACAAACTGTTTATGAACAATCTTTTGTTTTATGCTGTGCCAGCAATGGGTATCGTAGGATTACTTTACACCCTGATCAAATTTAATTGGGTTTCTAAACAAGATGCGGGAAACGAGCGCATGAAAGAAATCAGTACTTATATAGCAGAAGGTGCTATGGCTTTCTTGAAAGCAGAGTATAAAATTCTCGGCTATTTCGTAGTAATTGTGGCTTTATTATTAGGTATCATGGGATATACTGATAAAAATAGCGATTGGACAATTGCCCTTGCTTTTATTATGGGTGCATTTTTTAGTGCTTTAGCTGGTTTTATTGGAATGAAAGTTGCAACTAAAGCAAACGTTCGAACTGCACAAGCTGCTAGAACAAGTTTAAGTCAGGCTTTGAAAGTATCATTTACAGGAGGTTCTGTAATGGGTATGGGTGTTGCAGGTTTAGCTGTTTTAGGTTTAGGAAGTCTTTTTATTATTTTGAAAATTGTCTTTGCTCCAACACAAGCTGTTGATAGTGAAGAAATGAAAAGAGCTATTGAAGTATTAACCGGATTCTCATTGGGTGCAGAAAGTATTGCATTGTTTGCACGTGTGGGTGGTGGTATTTATACAAAAGCTGCTGACGTAGGTGCTGACCTTGTTGGTAAAGTAGAAGCTGGTATTCCAGAAGATGATCCTCGTAACCCTGCAACTATTGCAGATAATGTGGGTGATAACGTAGGTGACGTTGCAGGAATGGGTGCCGATCTATTTGGTAGCTATGTAGCAACAGTTTTGGCTACCATCGTTTTGGGAAGAGAAGTAACTGGTGTTGGTGGTGTTGCATTAGTAGATAACTACGGTGGAATGTCTCCGATCCTATTACCAATGTTGATCGCTTCAATTGGTATTATATTTTCAATCTTCGCTACTTTCTTTGTAAGAATAAGCGATAACGTAGGTTTAAGTACACAAAAAGTTCAGAGTGCTTTAAATATGGGTAACTGGGGTTCAATTGTAATGACTGCAATTGCATGTTATTTCTTAGTGAACTATTTGATGCCTCAAGAAATGTTATTACGTGGATTCGTATTCACTCCTAATAAAATCTTCGGAGCAATCCTTGTTGGATTAACAGTAGGTACTTTAATGAGTATGATCACTGAGTATTATACAGCAATGGGTAAGCGTCCGGTCTTAAGTATCATTCGTCAGTCTTCAACTGGCCATGCTACAAATATCATTGGTGGTTTAGCAGTTGGTATGGAAAGTACCTTATTGCCAATCCTAGTATTAGCTGGTGGTATCTATGGTTCATATGCTTGTGCTGGATTATATGGTGTGGCAATTGCTGCAGCTGGTATGATGGCAACGACAGCTATGCAATTAGCAATTGATGCATTCGGACCAATTGCAGATAACGCAGGTGGTATTGCTGAAATGAGTGAATTGCCTAAAGAAGTTCGTGAAAAAACAGATATCCTTGATGCTGTTGGTAATACTACCGCTGCATCTGGTAAAGGTTTTGCGATTGCTTCTGCTGCATTAACTGCGTTGGCTTTATTTGCTGCATTCGTTGGTATTGCTGGTATTAACGGTATCGATATTTATCATGCTGATGTATTGGCTGGTTTATTTGTTGGTGCGATGATTCCATTTATCTTCTCTTCATTAGCAATTCGTGCAGTGGGTGAAGCAGCAATGGCAATGGTAGAAGAAGTTCGTCGTCAGTTCCGCACCATCCCTGGAATTATGGAAGGTACTGGTAAACCAGAGTATGATAAGTGTGTGGCAATTTCAACGGAAGCATCTTTGAAAAAAATGATGCTACCTGGCGCAATTGCTCTTTTATCTCCATTGATTATTGGATTTATTTTCGGACCAGAAGTTCTTGGTGGTTTCCTTGCTGGTGCAACTGTTAGTGGCGTTTTAATGGGAATGTTCCAGAACAATGCTGGTGGTGCTTGGGATAATGCAAAAAAATCGTTCGAGAAAGGTGTTGAAATTAATGGTGTGATGTACTATAAAAAATCAGAACCACATAAAGCATCTGTTACTGGTGATACTGTGGGAGATCCATTTAAAGATACATCTGGACCATCTATGAATATCTTGATCAAATTGATGTCAATCGTTTCTTTGGTAATTGCTCCTACCCTTGCTCAATTGCATAAGTCAAATGCAAGTTCTACCATTTCTGAAAAGACTGTTGAAATTAAAATGACTTCAACTTCTAACAGTACTGATTCTAATAAAACTGTTACAGTTACTGCTAGTAATGATGATATGAAGAATTTGATCGAGGCTGTTAAGAAAGATGGTTTATCAAAAGACGGTAACCTTTCTATCGAATTAAAAAATGGAAAATTACAAGTAAATGGTAAAGATGTTGATGCAGCAGCTGCTGAAAAATATGCTCCTTTCTTAAAAGGAAAAGAGAACTTTCATGTTGTAATCTCTGCTCAAGAAACTAAGAAATAGTAAAAAGATAAAAGTGATAAATGGAGCGTCATTCACTTCGCTAATTGATACAAAAAAGCTCGGCTAATTAGTCGAGCTTTTTTTATTACCATAAGTTTCTGGGGCACCAGTCTCCGTATTTATTTCCCAATAAAAATCCGATCAGAATTTCATGAGTTCCTTTACTAACCGTATTTAATTGAGAAGTTTGCATGTCGTAAGAATATCCAATATTGATATTGTGATTAAGGTTTACACCAATCATTGCGGCAAATCCATCCTGATATCTATATGAAGCTCCTGCCCATAAAAGATCTTGGTACTGGAATTTGGCATTCATATCAAAACCAATTGGCAATGGATTAATGTATCTAATTAAAACCGATGGCAAAAAAGATACATCATCGCTCATTTGCATTCTATATCCCGCACTCAAAAATAGGTGTGGTACTAATTTGCCTTTATCAACATACACTGTATTATCAGAAAAAGCAATTTGCTCTGGTACAATTTGCTGCGCAGATAAACCTATAAAATAATCACTACTATACAACCATAACCCTGCACTGATATCAGGTTTAATCTTGTTGATTAATCCACTACTCCCAACTGCAGGGTCAACACTAATTGTTCCGAAATTTAATTTACTAGCGTCTAAACTCATATTGGTAAAGCCTGCAGATATGCCTGCTGATAAATTAGTGGTTGAAGATAATCCAACATGATAAGCATAAGTGCCATAAGCAGCAAAGCGATTTAATGGACCAGTTCGATCATTGATCATTGTAAAACCAATTCCTGCATGTGGATCTGGTGCAGTATAATCTCTCCAATAATTGGTGCCTCGAGGATTTTGGCCGTCCGCATGAAAAGTAGTTGCTGTTTCATTATTATAGTCCGCTTTATGAACTGGACCTTGAATAGTAATATAAGAAGTTACAGGTGCATCTTGCAATCCAACCCATTGCATTCGGTGACTCAATTTCAAATCCCAATAATTCTCTATCCCTGCTACCGCTGGATTGATGAGATAATTATTCATGATATACTGTGTATAGTAAGGACGTTGTTGTGCCTTTCCATGAATGGTTATAAATACGATGAGTATAATAAATATCCTTTTCAAATACATAGCCATTACTTAATAATTGTTACTGATCCATTGATGATTGATCGTCCATTTTTTGGATTGATAATATAATAGTAGGTACCTATTGGCAAAGGACTACCATTAAATGTACCATCCCATTCTGTATTATAACCAGTTGAACTAAAAACTTTTTGTCCATACCTATTAAAAATATCAATAGTTGCGCCAGGGTATGACTCAAGGTATAAAATTTTCCAAGTATCATTGATGCCATCACCATTAGGAGAAAATGCATTTGGAACCAATGGTGCTAAAAGTACTTTAATGAATACATTATCCGAAACAGTACAGTTCCCCAAACCAGTTAAAGTTAATGTATATGTGATATCTGCCTTGGGTGTAGAAATTGGAATTGCTGCCGTATCACTGTTTAAATAAGTAGCTGGCGTCCATAAATATTGTAAACTTCTACCGTAAACGAATTGTGGAACAATAGAAATTTGTCCATTTTCTAATACAACTTTCGATGGACCTAATTTTAAAACAGGATAAGGTTCAATTGTAACAACTTTACTAATTGTATCGCTTACACAACCTTGGGTATTATAAATATATAAACGCACCGTATAATTTCCAGAATCAACGAAATTAATATTTGGATTTTGCAAATTTGAAACCATACCATTACCAAAATTCCAGTTCCAAGCATTCACTGCACTTGTTAACCCCGAACTTTTATCTGTAAATATGATTTGATAATTCACACAAATGGTATCAGCACTATTAGTAAATGCTGCTTTAGGTTGAGGGAAAATAGTTGATAGCATTTTGGTTGTAGAGTCTACACATTGATCTTTACTGGTAACTTTTAATTGAACATTAACTGGTCCGACCGCTGAATACTGATGTGTAGGCTGCTTTAATGTTGATGCAGATGGATCATTTGGATCTCCAAAATTCCAGAGATAAGTCAATAAAGATTCAGAACCGTCAGCAATGGTAGTAAGATTTGTAAATGTGCCTTTACCATCCGGAAGACAAATACTTGGCAAGGTAAAATCTACATGAGGCAAGTAATTAACTTTTAAATTTTGAATATTATAGCTGCTTCTACAACCACTATCTGTAGTTACCCGTAGGCTAACCGAATAGTTATTGGCACTATTATATTGCTTATTAAATAGGGATGTCTTAGTAAAGAGTGTATCTGTTCCGTTGCCAAAACTCCAATTTCGTTGAACGATATTACTATAATTTGCAATGGAGGAATCAGTGAAAACAATAATATTTTTTTCACAAAGGATTGAACTTGTTCCCCACTTGGCAATTGGAGAAGGCCAAACTGTTATTGATTTAACTGCAGAGTCAGCACAAGTAAAAGCAGTTGTATAAACATACTTGATAGGATATGTTCCAGCAGCAACTGCATTAGGTGTAAACAATCCTGAAGAATTGATACCAGAACCTGTGAATTTAAATATTCCAGGCACAGATCCAATTTCAGTTGCTTGTATCATTTGCCTGGCTGTTGTATCATTACAAATTCCAGGTATAGTTGTGAATTGTACTTGTGGACTTTGGTGAATGGTTACAATCTTTGTAATGGTATTAGCACATATATTGGAATTACCAGAATGTGCTGTCATTCTTATCTGGTAGGTCTTACTTGCCGGACTACTAAAATTAGGATAGATAGTAGTGTAACCTTTTGACATAAATGGATTATCATCTAAACTTGCGGTGGATGTTGCCCCAATATAATTCCAATAAATTTCATTTTTAGTGACTGTTCCAAAATCAACATAGGATGAATCCGCAATTCTAATGGAATCATTACTACAAAGCGTCGCATTTTTTTGAACTACAAAATTAGCATGAGGAATTGAACCGTTTACAGTAAATGCTTGTGATAAGGTAGAATCGCAACCAAATGAGCTAGTTATTTTATAGGACACCTTATAATTTCCAACCACATTATAATGCGTTGTACCATTTTTTAAAGTTGAAGAAGCAATACTTGGCCCAGGGCTTATTGCTGGGCTACCTGCATTGTAATTCCATAAATAGGCGGCTGCAGTACTTCCATCTGCAATGGTACTTGTATCAGTAAAATTTGCTGCAGCATCCGCTAAACATACTTCTGGTAAAACAAAACCAATATGAGGCTGTGCATGAATGGTAATGTTTTTAGTTATCGTATCACTTTTACATCCCAAACTATTTTCAACCATCATTTTAATAGGATAGTTATTGAATGATTGATAGTATTCATTAAAGGAAGTATTGAATCCACCATTAGTAAGGGTATAAATATTGCCATTTCCCATATTCCAATACCATCTTGAAAGAGTGGCGCTAGAAATGCTATGGTCAGTTGCGGTATCAATAATTTTGATCGCTTTATTTTCGCAATAGTTATTTAATGCCTGTGTATAAAACCCTGCTGAAGGCAATGCATTTACAATCGTTGTTTTCTTTGCGGTATCGCTTAAACAACCCTTGTCTGTAATCACAAACAAGGTAACTGTATCAACTGCTGCACTTGAATATACATGTTTGGTATTATTTATAGTATCTAAAGCGCCATCTCCAAAACGCCAATTCCATTTTACAATATTGCTTCCCATTCCATTACTTGAATCTGTAAACATGGTGGTATCTCTGAAACAAACGAAACCAGAAACATCAAATTTAGCTTTAGGCTGTGCGTATATATTTGATAATACTTTTACAGAATCTTTCCAGCAACCATAATTAGAAGTTGCTCTTAATTTTACAGAATAATTTCCAATAGCTGCATATCGATGTATCGGATTCTGAATAGAATCAATTGCACCATCACCAAAATCCCAACTCCATTTTGAAATAGAATTATTAACAGCAATATTAGTTGCATCGGTAAAATTGGCTGCTCCTATTGGTAAACAAACTGCAGCAGGTAAAACGAAATCGGTATTTGGTAAAGGGCGAATAGTAACTGATTGAGTATATTTCAATCCCAAACAACCCGAATTACTTTGTACCATCAAACTAACTAAATAAGTTCCAGTTGATAAATAGGTTTTTGTTCGAGATGCATTAGTGGTTGTTGTATCATAAGTACCATCTCCAAAATCCCAGTACCACTTCACGATATTTCCAACTGCGATACTCGATGAATCTGAGAATACGATGGACCTATTGATACAGCTATCACTATATCCAAAACGAGCAATAGGTGGCGCCGTAAATGTTTGACTGATGGTAGTATCACCAATACATCCGTAACTTGTAATTGGGCGATATCGAATATTATATGTTTTAGCGGTTAGGTATTTTTTTATAGGGTTAAAAGCACTATCAGTAGTTCCATCGCCATAATCCCAATATCCTGTTTGCACTATCCCACTACCATTTGTAATAGTAGCATCAATGAAATGTACTGAATCAGTTACGCAACCACTACTATTTGTTATAAAATTTGCAATGGGTAGGTCAACAACTTTTACAGGAATCACATATAATTGATCCGTACTTCCACAACCATCTGGGTTTAAGGAAGTGGTATACAATTTAATAGAATCTCTTAGAGCAACGGTATTTGATTTAGTGAATTGATATGTTTTCCCAGTACTATAATAATAGAGTTGCTGACCATTAATTGGACTAACACTATCGTAAACAGGTGTATTATTAACAGGGATACTGGAATTTGGAATAATATTTGGTGCGGCACTAAAGTCCCATCGTATGGAAGCTGGAATGAAATTAAGTGGAATTGAAAACTGAAAAGGTTCATTTACACAAGAAATTGCTGAATCTAACCTTTTGTATGGATTTTGAAAGGCTGCAGTTTGTGTAAAGTCTTTCACATTGGTACCTGCATTATAACCGTAAGATTCAGCACTTCCAAATCCGTAGGCAATGGCATTGAAGCCTGAATCTGAGTATAGGGTATGCGATCCAGAAGTTACAGGTATAATGGCATAAGAATAATTCGATTCTTTTGGGTGTGTTTGGAAAAAGGATTGTTTTGAAACACCATCAATAGTAAAACTTCCTACTCCCTGATTCTTAACGATGATATTGATATAACTCTGCAGGATCAAAAATTTACTAGCAGAATACAAAGTGATTTTATTGATGGTTTGTTCAACCGGACTTAAAAAAATCATTTCAGGATCGCCATAGGGAGACGTGTTGGGGTTTCCATCCTGACCTTGTGTAGTACAATATTGAGCAACTAAAATGGGAATATCTGATTCGATTAGATTGGGTGTAGCAGGATTGGTACCAATTGCTCCACCATTTAAAAACTGATAATAAAATCCATTGATCAAACTAGTTTTAGGCAGTACATTTCCATTCAACTTAACAACAGTATTAGGATCAGTTACGCATACTCGATAGTAGTTATTAGGCTGACTACCTGTAGGAGCAGTCAGGTATTTCTTTCCCCAAGCTACTGCAGGAAAAGCTTGAGCAAATAAATTATCAGCGGACCCTCCTGCTGTTCCTCCTATGCTCATTTTTCCAGCTCCAGAGAAAACAGCAATCTTTTTACAACCCCCAGTTGTTGTTGTACTTGTAGACCTGATTCTAGACCCCGTTAAGTCGGTACCAATATTCCCCGCAGTTGTACCCATTACATTATAGATCTGACCCTTATTTAGATTAACAACTGTTGGTATATTAGGCGTGAGACCATTTAAATTAGCGGCGGATGGGGTTATTTCTACAGCAGTATTATCTTCTGTGGCAACTACAAAGAAAAATGAATTGGCATTTGAGGTGTTAGAAGATTGCGTAAAATTCACAGAATAGTAATCCTTTCCTAAAGTGGCGGTGGGAAATAACAAAGAAGCTCCAGATATAGAAGAATTATAAATGTGGGCATAAGCCACAACTGGAACATCACTTGTAATATGAATTCCCCTACTTGAAATACCAGGTAAATTAACTCTAGAATCAGTTGTGCCTGATTTAGGCATCGGCGCTGAAGTTGTTACAGTATTTGCTAGAACTGTATAAACCAAAGGGGTAAAACCAGTAACACCAGGGATGTCAACAGTAACATTGGCATTTTTATCGGAGGTAAAATATAGTACCATATCCTGAGTACCACCTCCTGCAGGGTTACCTGCCATATTCACGTGATATCCATAGCCTAACCAAAAATCTGTACCCTTATTTGAATAATCCTGCCCGAATCCTTTCTGATGGCCCCAAATCAGCACAATTAATAACAATAAAAAGGTTTTCTTCATTTTGGGGGGCGTAGAATTGAATAAACTTGTCCTATAATGATTCTATAAAGTTAAGAGATTAGCCTATTGATACCTTACTAAAGAGCCGTTAATTATATGATTAGTTGCTTGTTATTAAAGATTTTGAACTTGGTCCATTACAAAACATGAGATCTAATATACAGAGGTTGGGTTTAAAGCCAATCCGATCTTCAAAAACCTGCTGATAATTTACTATTTCTTTGACTTGATCATAAGCCTTGGGTTTAACCAAATTTCTCGCATCAAAACAATTATCCGCTACTTCCTCTAAATATTGATCTGTTCTTTCTAGTGGCGCTTCAAATTTCAGTCGCTTGGTCACCCACTCAAAAGTTTGCCAATTTAAATCGATCAGGTAAGTATGACGAGTCTCAAACAATATTCTGAGACTTTCTTCATAGAACTCAAAAAAGGGGGAATTGCCATAACAGGAAGTAATCGACCTCCAATGTTGTTCCTGCCAATTTTCTGAATAACTGATCCGAACATCTTTCATGAGCAGTTTCTGACTCCGGCCTTTTTCTAAAGGAACCGACAAATTAATCAACCCATTACTCCCCACAATCATACACCTATTGCGAAAACTCATTTTTTGGTAAGTTTCATATTGTTCAAATTGTATATTTGAAAATCGAAACAACATTTTATACCAATTAACAGTCCCAAAGTATTGAATATCAGTTAAAATGCAGTTCATTAATTAATTTTTTAAACATTGAAGCATATTGATACAAAAGGGTTGAAAATCTACCTTTTATGTTTCTATTTAAAATATCAATATTTCTTATATTCTTTTGGTTTATAATAGATTATCAAAATATTTATCAACTAATAAATTGAGTAATCTATTTTTTTCTATTTTTCGTAGAAAAACCAATCGATTTAGCAGTAAATCTACGAAATATAACAATTGATTAGAGCGATTATTCGAGCTTCTAGCCTACTTTGCATTCAAATGTTACTTGCATGAAAATTTGGGCTATTTCTGTCGTTTTTTGTTTGACGCTTCTCTCCTGTGCAGCTCCAAAAAGCTTTGAATACAAGGAAGTGAGGAATGTAAAACTGGACAAATTTGGTTTTGATAAAACAAGCTTGGCGATGGAGTTGGTGTATTATAATCCTAATAATTTCGGCTTAGACCTGAGAATGGTTGATGCAGATGTCTATGTAGACAACCGGTATTTAGGTAAAATGAATCTCGACACCTTGATGCATATACCAAAGAAAGCAGATTTCATCCTACCCTCAAAAATCGGGATCGACCTGAAGGAATTCTATAAAAACGCTTTAAACCTGGTAGTTAGTAATGAAGTGCTTGTTACCGTAAAAGGTACTACTCGCGTTGGAAAAGCTGGGATATTTAAAACAGTACCCTTTACATACGAAGGGCGTCATAAATTGAATTTGTTCTAAACTTAGTGGATGGGTTCTAAATGGCAGGGCTTTTTGGGTTGGGGGCCTCCGCCTTCTGTTGCCCTTTTACAGGCTTGAGGCAATAACTTATACGACTCTTCCGTAGCTAATTCATTGTCTGCATCAAAACCAGCATTATTTAATGCAGTTCTCAACATATCAAGATTAACTCTGTCTGGGTAGAACTGAAACTTGATCTCTCCCTGTAAAAGATTGATCTTCCATTGAACGATTCCACCTTCCATCCCTGCTTTGTTCTCGATAGTTAGGTACTTCTCTAATCTTTCTTTACACTCCCAACATTTAAGATTGGCCGACTTAATAGTTACCCATTGCACTTTTGATTCTTGTGCCTGAACATAACCATTCAGACATAAGATCATCAAGGCAAAAGCGATTAGTTTCTTCATATTGCTCAAATTAAATTCCTTTCCAATTTGCAGGATCTTCTCTCCATTGCATTAATAATTCTTGTGTTTGTGCTGTAATCTGTCCTTTTTCAACAGCTAATTCAATCAAACTACTATAATTGGTTAAGGACAGATAAGGTACCCCAGCTTCTTCAAAAGCCTTTGTTGCAATTGGGAAACCGTATGTGAAAATAGAAACCATTCCTACCACATTCAATCCAGCGTTCTTCAATACAGTAACTACTTCTAAACTGCTTTTGCCAGTTGAAATCAGGTCTTCGATCACTAAAACCGATTTGCCAGCTTCAAATGCACCTTCAATTTGATTTCCTAGGCCGTGTTCCTTTGGTTTTGGACGAACATAGATATAAGGCAATTTCAATTGGTCGGCCGCCATAGCCCCCCAAGGAATCCCAGCTGTAGCAACACCGGCAAGCATATCAACATTTGGAAAGCTTTCAAAAATCACACTACACATCTCACTCTTAATAAAATCACGGGTATAAGGGAAAGACAAGACCTTTCGATTGTCACAATAAATTGGACTCTTCCAGCCACTAGCCCAAGTAAAGGGGTTTTCCGGACTCAATTTCACAGCAGCAACCTGTAATAATTTTTCTGCAACAGCTTTTTCGTTTGTCATGCCACGAAGGTAAAGATTGCCATAGTATATTTGAAGAGAAAAAGTCAAAATTCAAAAGTTAAAATGAATAAGGGAAAGCCGATTATAATTGCAGGTGGTGGGATTGTTACCAATGAGCTTGGTGAGTTACTGATGATCTTTAGAAGGGGGAAATGGGATTTACCAAAAGGGAAATTAGATAAAGGCGAATCTATTGAGGAATGTGCAATCCGAGAGGTGGAAGAAGAAACTGGCGTGCAAAAATTACAGCTCGGTCAATTACTATTAGTTACAGAACATGAATATTTCGATAAATGGGTTCAGGCAGATGTGATTAAGGAAACACATTGGTATAGAATGTTTGTGGCTGGAGTCCCAAAACTAGTTCCACAAACAGAAGAAGATATTACTGCTATTGAATGGACAAGCTTAGCAGATATTGCTAATAGACTGAACGAATCTTATGAAACTATTAGACAGGTTTTAGATAAATCTGGCTTAAAGATCTAGTGTTTCTTTTTAATCACCGCAACGGTATGTCGGCTAACACATACTAATTTCTCTCTTTCATCAAAAATACGAATATCCCAAACCTGTGTAGTTGCCCCAATATGGATGGGCTTTGCGATTCCTGTTACGATTCCTTGTTTAACCCCTCTAATATGATTGGCATTAATTTCTAAACCCACACACTGGTATTGTTCTGGATCAACTGTGAGAACTGCCCCAACGCTTCCCAAGGTTTCTGCTAAAACTACAGATGCACCTCCGTGTAATAAGCCATAAGGTTGTTTAGTTCTTTCATCCACCGGCATCGTGGCTTTGATATAGTCATCCCCTAATTCAATGAATTCAATTCCTAAAAAATCACCCATGGTATTCTTACCAAAATGAATAAAGTCTTTGACCTGAAGGTCAGATTTAAACCAGATCGACATAATAATTAGGAATTAGGATACAGTGTGTTGATTACTGCTTGCGGAAGGAATGGGGAAGCATTACCACCGTTTTTAAGGATATCTCTTACAATGGTAGATGCTACTGATGTGTATTTAGGCTCACCAGTTAAAAAGATGGTTTCAATGCTTCTGTCAAGCGTACGATTTGCATCAGCGATTGTTTTTTCATATTCAAAATCACTTACAAATCGAATCCCTCTCAGAATAAAATGTGCATGGATCTTTTCACAATATTGAATGGTAAGTCCTTCATACACGGCACTTTCAACCCTTGGTTCATCTTTATAAATTTCATTGAACCATTCCATTCTTTGCTCTGCAGTAAACATGGGATTTTTAGAGGAATTGATACCAATACCTACCACAATCTTATCGAATAATGGAAGTGCGCGATTAATGATATCGATATGTCCCAATGTTACGGGATCAAATGTGCCTGGAAATAAACAGATTCTTTGCATACAATAGATTATGATAAAGATAAGAACCGATATTATTCGAAGCTCAACTTTAATTTTCGCGACTAGCCAAAAGATATAGAACCGCCATCCTTACTGCTACCCCATTTTCTACCTGGTTCAAAATTATAGAAGATGAGCCATCTGCCACATCACTGTCTAACTCTACCCCTCTATTAATCGGCCCAGGATGCATGATCACCAATTCTTTTCCCAACGATTCTAGTAACTTCTTATTGATCCCGTAAGAAAGGCTATACTCCCTTAAAGATGAGAATAAAGGTTGGTTTTGACGCTCTAATTGAATTCTTAACACATTCGCTACATCACACCATTGAAGAGCTTTCTTCAAATTGTATTCTACACGAACCCCTAATGCTTCGCTGATATATTTAGGAATGAGTGTAGGCGGCCCAGCAACAGTAACTTCCGCTCCCATCTTTTGCAAGAGATACATATTACTCAACGCAACTCGGCTGTGCATAATGTCGCCAATGATCGCAACTTTTAATCCCTCCAATGATCCAAATTTTTCCTGCATTGAAAATGCATCTAATAAAGCCTGTGTAGGGTGTTCATTGATCCCATCCCCTGCATTCACAATTGCAGCTGGAATATGTTGGGCTAGAAAATGGGGAGCGCCTGAAGCACTATGCCTCATCACTACCAGATCCACTTTCATACTTAGAATATTATTAACCGTATCTAACAAAGTTTCTCCTTTGGCAGCAGAAGAACTACTCGCTGCAAAATTTAAAACGTCGGCAGATAATCTACGCTCAGCCAATTCAAAAGACATTCTGGTACGGGTTGAATTCTCATAGAAGAGATTCACAATCGTCACATCACGCAATGAAGGAACTTTCTTAACGGGTCTTTGTAAAACCTCTTTAAACTGTGCTGCTGTGGATAGAATAAGCTTAATATCTTCTGGAAGAAGGTGCTTAATACCAAGTAAGTGTTTGGTAGATAGTTTCATTAAAGGTCAAAGATAAACGTTTTAATTATCCAACAACATAACTTGTTCATTTTTGTCGTTTTCGTTCCAAAGAACTGTCACGCGTTGTGAAAATATCGTGTCGATGGCTTTTCCTAAATAATCTGGTTGTATCGGCAATTCCCTGCTAAATCTTCTGTCAACCAATACACAAAGGGCAACTTTTGATGGCCTTCCATAATCTAATAAGGCATCTAATGCAGCACGAATCGTTCTTCCGGTATATAATACATCATCTACTAGAATCACTTTCTGATTCTCAATACTGAATGGAATATCAGTGTTACTGGCGATATGCAAACTTTTTCTAACATCATCTCTATAAAAAGTGATATCCAATTTTCCATATTGGATGGCAGATGGGTCTACTAGCTTTTGTAATTCTTGCACGATTCGGTCGCTCAAAAAAATACCCCGTGGCTGTAAACCAATAATCACAGTATTTTGCAACTGTGGATGATTTTCCAGTATCTGATTTGCCAACCTTTTGATGGTTAATGCCAGTTGTTCCTTGGATAAAATCGTCTTCAAAACCTATATTTTTATTAAAAATAATTGCTTTCTAGCAGACTCAAACCCTTAATTAAGGAATGAGTTGATTAATTTGCCCACTAAATGCTCAAACTTCAAAATATCATTCTTACGCAATTTAGGAATTATGTTCAGCAATCCTTTCATTTTAAGGATCGCGTGGTTGGGATTTGCGGAAAAAATGGGTCAGGCAAAACAAATTTGTTGGATGCGATCTATTATTTAAGTTTTTCGAAAAGCTATTTTTCAAGAGCTGATGCCGCCAATGTTCATCATGGACTGATGGGTTTTCGCTTAGAAGGCAATTACCAATTGCACGATACCAATCAAAATCTGGTGTTCATACTCAGAGAAAATAACCGGAAAGAATTAACCCTGAACGAAGAAACATATAAACGCTTTTCTGATCATATTGGGAAATTCTCCTGTGTGATGATCGCTCCTGATGACATTAGTATCATTTCTGGTTCAAGTGAAGAAAGAAGAAAACTGATCGATACCATTATTTCTCAATTCAATAAAAGCTATCTTTTATTGCTAATCGATTACCAAAAGCTGTTACAACAAAGAAATGCTATCTTAAAACAGTATGCTGAAACTGGTCAAATCGACGAATCGTTAATAGAGATCTTGGATCAGCAATTATGTCGTAAAGGAGATCAATTATTTAAGGATAGAAAAGAATTTTTGGCGGGCTATTTGGTGTTGGTCGCAGAAATATATAGTAAGATCGCAGGTGATTCTGATCAGATCTCGTTGGTTTATGAAAGCCAACTTTTACAACAAAATATGGAATCCCTGTTCCATATAAACAAACAGAAAGATCGATTGCTGCAAAGAACCAATGCAGGAATTCATAAAGACGATATCGTTTTTAAAATGCAAGACCAAGTTTTTAAAAATGAAGCCTCTCAGGGACAAAGGAAAAGCCTTCTATTCGCATTAAAACTGGCCGAGTGGCAGATCTTGAAGGAACAGAAAGGCTATACTCCGATTCTTTTATTAGATGATGTATTTGAAAAATTAGACGAAAAGCGGATGTATCAATTACTCCATTGGGTTTGCACTGAAAGTGATGGTCAGATTTTTATCACCGATACCCATTCAGATCGATTAAAAGAACAGCTTAGTGAAACCAATACAGCGTATCAACTAATAGAAATCAATTAAGGAATATTTTCATTCACTTATCTTTACAATATGTCTGAATATCATATCGGTGACGCACTAAAAGGATTCCTTAAAAAAAGCCATTTAAATAATGGCATTCGTGCCGTGCAGATTGAGGAGATCTGGGAAAAGCTAATGGGTAAAACCATCTCAAAATATACCGATAAGATCAAAATATTCAATAAGAAATTGTATATACAAACTTCTGTTGGTCCACTTAAAAATGAACTACAATATCAGAAACCACAAATCATTGAAAGAGTGAATGAAGCTTTTGGTGAAGTGGTCATCAATGAAGTGATTATTTCTTAAGCTTACCAGTTTCTAATGGCAGTTTCAATGCTAGCAAGATCTCTATAACTATATTTTCTTCTAATTGATGCTCCTTCCATTAAAAAGATCGTAGGAGTAACTCTTGCAGCCGTTTTTAGCACGGTACCATCACATTTTAAGACTGGAATATTCTGAATTTTTTCTGAACCTGTTTTTGCATCAGCCGTAACCAACACAATCGGAATTTTTTGCTTCGCTGTTTGGTCGATAATGCTCTTGACAGCACTCTCCCACTGTGTATACGAATCAAAATCTTTAGCTAAGATCATTACGTATTTTGGTGTTTCAAAAAGTAATGCGGTGGTATCATTATCAGATTCAGTGCGTAAAGAGAAATCAGAAATACCAGCTTTTAAACCATTGCCTTTTTTCACCAATTCATCTTTTCGGTTCACGTAAATATAGCTTGAGTCAAAATCTGCTGGAAAATTGCTTTGATCAAAACTTATTTCTTTGCCATTTTTTTGATAGATAAAATGCATAGCAAAGCTGTCTGGTATTGCACCAGCAGGTGTTTGCATTTGTTGTTGGATATTGTTTCCTTGTTTATAAGGTAGGCAATCAACTATCGGCAAATATTTTAACACATAAAATTGCAAAGCAATTGATGCTATTAAACTACTTACCACTATCAACATTGATCGAAGATTGAAAACCGACTTATTATTTTTCCCGCTGGCGATGATCAAGAAAATGATCAGGACTAGTAATGCCAGATCTTTCATGAAAGATTGACCAGAAGTAAGTGGAATACAATCTCCGAAACAACCACAGGTTTTAATTTTTCCTGAAAAAAGCGCATATCCTGTTAAGAAAGTGAAAGCAATAATGAGGAGCAAAAGCAACCAGTTCACTAATTTCTTCTGACAACCAACAATTACAGCAACGCCTGCAACGATTTCAAAAACATTCAGCATTAAAGCTAATGGAAGTGTATAATTATGTAAAGTATGCCAACCCCATACTTCAAAGAATTCTTGCATTTTATAACTCAAGCCATGTGGATCATTGGCTTTAACAAGACCAGAAAAAATAAATAGCAAGCCAATCAGCCATCTTACAATTACTAATAATTTTTTCATGGGTTCATTTTATTGTTTTCCTTCCTCGATCAAGATCAATGCGAAAATGGAATAATTTAAAATGTCTACATAGTTTGCATCGATTCCTTCGCTGATTAGTGTTTGTCCGTCGTTGAGCAAAATTTGTTTGATGCGCAATAGCTTCATCAAAATCAAGTCTGCAAAACTTTCCTGACTCATATCTCTCCACGCTTCCCCATAGTCATGGTTTTTATCGAGCATGGTATTCTTAGCAAATGTGACATACTCTTTATACCAAGCTTCCACTTTCTCAACCGCAACTTCCTCAACTGCAGGATTATCCAATGCAAGCTGAATCAATCCAATGATTGCATAATTGGCAATACCCTTGAATTCAGATGGAATCCCATCTTCTACTTTTTGGGCTTTTTTATCCTGAATAGTTCTAATTCTCAAGGCTTTAATAAAGATCTGATCAACTACAGAGATCGTTCTAAGTACCCTCCAAGCGGTACCATAGTCCTTGGTTTTTTTTATAAATATTTCTTGGCATTTTGCGATTGCCTGATCGTATTGAAGATTCGTTTCCATTTTATTCCGCGCCTTAATAGCTATATAATATCTTTGAATATCATGCAAGATAAATGAATACCCTCTATGTTGACGCTTAACTGTACAGGAAGATTAATAAAATGGGAACAACCCATTGTCATGGGGATCATCAATACCACTCCTGACAGTTTCCACAGCGATAGTCGTGCCAATAGTATCTCTGATGCAGTTCACATGGCAGAGAAAATGTTGCAAGATGGGGCAAGTATTCTAGATATTGGTGGCCAAAGTACTAGGCCTGGAAGCGAAATGGTTGGATCAGAAAAAGAGGCTGAAAGAGTGATTCCAGTAATTCAAGCTATCCTACAAAAATTTCCTGAAGCGATACTGTCGATTGATACTTATCACGCTGCCATTGCCAGATTAGCCGTTGAAGCTGGTGCATCCATTGTGAATGATGTGAGCAGTGGACTTACTGACCCTAATATGTTGGACACTGTTGCTTTATTAAAAACGCCATATATCTGTATGAACCATGGGGGTTCTAGTACTGATCTACACCACCCCATTTCTAATCTTACAACTATTCAGGCAGTGTATGATTTTTTTATTGAACGATTGAATGCTTGTAAAAATGCTGGGATCAAAGATGTGATCATCGACCCAGGATTTGGATTTGGCAAAACGGTGGAAGCCAACTTTGCGGTTGTCAAAGATTTGGCAATTTTAAAACAACTTAACCACCCTATTTTGTTAGGTGTTTCAAGAAAATCGAGTATTTATAAAACAATTGGAGGCACCGCTGAAACTGCATTGAATGGAACTTCTGTGGTTAATACTGTTGGATTATTAAATGGAGCGAATATATTGAGAGTTCACGATGTGAAAGAAGCTATGGAAGCCATTCAGTTGGTTAAAATGATGTATCCATAAAAAAAAAGCCGTCCCGAGTGCTCGGGACGGCTTTTCTAAAATATTCAAAAAGCTTATTGTTTCTGATGTGGTGTTCCTTGTAAAGCAGGATTTTGTGATTGAGCTGGTGCTGGTGGAGGAGCTACTGTAACATCAGTAATTTCTACATCAAATACCAAATTCGCATATGGAGGAATAACTGGCGCAGAACCTTGTGGTCCGTATCCTAACATTGAAGGAACCAATAAACGTCCTTTACCACCTTTACCAAATAGGCGTAAACCCTCGTCCCAACCTTTGATAACTGCATTCATACCGATAGGCACTTTGAAAGGCATCGCAGAAGTTGGTTTACCATTTAACATGTTTGAATCAAATGCAGCTTTTGCATCAGGGAAAGCTCCTCTGTATAAAACAACAGCAACCATTCCAGAATCTGCTTTAGGGCCAGTTCCTTCATTTTGAATTTCTACTAAAACGCCTTCTTTAGTTGAAACTGTTTTGATTCCTTTTTTAGTTGCATAGGCTTTCAATTCAGTGATCTCTCTATTTTTCTGATCAACAGATTCTTTAGTATAATCTTCCATCATTTCAGGCTGACCTTTGAATGATTTTAAGATATCAACTTTACCATTGATGAATTCACCTTTATGAAAAATGGCATTGTAATCGATCATACCCATTCTTTTTAAAGTGTCTACACTTAAACGGAATTCAATTTTATCTCCAACTGCTGAAGAAGTCAATAATTCTGTGAAATTGTATTTGCCTAAATGTGCAGTGTCTAACACAAAATAAACAGGGATATGACCATAAGAACTGCTTAGAATAGAATCTTTTGCAGCCAATTTGTACTCTATATTGAGTTTAATTGCGTCTCCATTTTTTAATTTGTCTTTACCATTGCCTTTAGTGATCTTGTATGCAAGGCCAGTAGGTGTTTTTTCATATTGATTACAGCTTGCAAACAATACAATCGCTAATAAAAGCTTTACGGTGTTTTTCATTTTCTATTTTAATTGATTTTTATACTCTTTTAAT
The DNA here is from genome assembly GCA_026391125.1 of Bacteroidota bacterium. GTDB lineage: Bacteria > Bacteroidota > Bacteroidia > Chitinophagales > Chitinophagaceae > Sediminibacterium. The sequence goes on along the minus strand of JAPLEO010000069.1, from coordinate 50,166 downwards.
ACTTGTTTAAACTTGTTTACGGTTGCATCCAAACTATCACTACTTCTACCTCCGGATGCATTCACATGCCCTCCACCTTCAAAATGTTTGCGTGCAAAGGTATTAACATCGAAATTACCTTTACTCCTAAAACTCCACTTTCTTTCCTCATCCCTATCAATCACCAAGGCTCCGAATTTGATCCCCTGAATGGTTAGCAAATAATTAACCAACCCTTCAGTATCTCCTGTTCTGATATCATACCTATGTAAATCGGCATGCTGAATATACATCAGTGCGGTATTATATTCATACAACACTTCCATTCTATTCATAAGAGCGAAGCCTATGAAACGAAGTCTGCTTTCTAGAAAATTATCATATAAATGCTCATGCACTTTCGTATGTACCAATCCTAGGTCTTTCAAATGTGCAATCACCCGATGTACGGATGCGGTAGTTGCTGGAAATCTAAATGATCCAGTATCTGTCATTAATCCTGTATAAATGCATTCTGCAGCATCCAGGTTTAATAATGAACCATGTCCTGACTCTATAATGAAGTCATACACCATTTCACAGGTGGAGCTTTTACTAGTGATGCTTGCGCCAAAATCGAACGCCTCTTCCTGAGGTTGCTCATGATGGTCGATCAAGATCTTAGTGCATTTAGCCTCTGTTAAATATTTCTCTAGGTTCTTTGTTCTATGTAACACGTTGAAATCCAAGCAAAATAACCAATCAGTTTCATCGATGATCTTTTTAGACTTCTCTCGGTTCTTTTCAAAATCGATCACTTTATCTACTCCTGGCATCCAATCTAAAAAATCAGCCCAGTTGGTGGGAGAAATTACTTGAACCTGATGTCCTAAGGCAATCAAAAAATGGTATAACCCAAGTGCAGAACCCATTGCATCGCCATCAGGCTTCTGGTGCATGGTAATAACCGCTTTTTGGGGGGTATTTAACTGAGGATAGAATAAAGAGATGCTTTGCATATAATGGGCGCAAAATTGCGTTATCCGCGCTATTCTATCAAATCAATTTACAAGAAATAACAAAAACAGGCATTTCAAAGGTAAAAAACAGCAATTATTGCGTAGTTTTGCAGCCGAAATTTAAGATTATGAGTAATAGAACTTTTACAATGATTAAGCCTGATGCAACCGGAAAAGGTTATACTGGCGCAATTTTAGACCAAATTATCAAAGCTGGATTTACCGTGAAAGCGATGAAATGGGTAAGATTAACGGAAGAACAAGCTGGTTTGTTCTATGATATTCATAGAGCTCGCCCATTCTTTCAGGAATTGGTTGATTTTATGATCAGCGGACCAATTGTAGCTGCAATTTTAGAAAAAGACAACGCAGTTGCCGATTTCAGAGAATTGATCGGAGCTACTAACCCTGCAAATGCTGCAGATGGCACCATCCGTAAGTTATATGCTGCCAATATTGGTGAAAACGCGGTTCACGGAAGTGATAGCGATGAAAACGCTATTATCGAAGGAGACTTCTTCTTCTCGAAACTAGAAAGATTCTAAATTGATAAAAACCCGGCTAGTCCGGGTTTTATTTTGCCTTTTGGCTAATGATCGATGCTAATTCCTTGGCACTGGTTACCCCAGATTTCCGCCAAAGTATCTGACCATTTTGAAATAGTATCAATGTCGGCACCCCTTGTATTTGATAAGCAGATGCAGCCTGAGGGCTTTTGTCTACATCAATTTTGATCACTTTTACAGCTTCTTTCAAATCATCTTTCAGATCCTTAAGAATGGGTGCCATCATTTTACAAGGGCCACACCATTCTGCAGAAAAATCTACCAGAACAGGTGTTTCTCCATTGATCAATTCTTGAAAACTATGATTGTTCGACATGCTTTTCTTTTTTAAAAATCCTAAAAAATAAGGCACCCATTAATGCGAAATAGATAGTACTTCTAATAGGAGAAGAAGTGATCATACAGGTACCAGTACTGCATCCTATCTGCTTCCAGTATACATATCCTCCAATCGCACCAACTATTGCTCCAATGATATATAACTGATTATTGTTAATGAATTTCTTCATAGGTAATTTCTTTTTTGATTAATTCTGGATCAGTTTTTCTGGTTGGAACATTACATCCCCCTACTCCACAACATCCAATATTTGCGATAGCCATTCCTGATAGTAAAACACCTGCAAAAGCATACATGAATTCCTTCTCTTGAACACCCTGTACAATGATAATAACACCCAGGATCAATCTGAGTGCCCGCATAAAATTCCAATTTGAAAGCAAATTTTTCATAAAGCAAATTTACAGAAGCTTAACTCCCTTCAAAGTAACCTATGTCACATTTAACAAAGCTCAATGAAATGTTGTTTATTTGTTCAAAATCATAGAATGAACTACGAAGACCTGTTAAATAATCATACTTCAAAACTGATAGACCAATTTTTAGGCTATACATTAACACAAGATAACATCGAAATACATTTTGATTTTCAAGAAGCCGATCAATGGTCTGTGATTAGTATGCACCAATATGAAGAGGACCTTGAGATCTCTATACGACTACATTTAAAAGGCATATATGACATTTATCTTGGCTATTACGATGATGAAGATGAGTTCCATGAATTGATTCGTCAGTTAACAGAAGAAGAATCTGAACAACTTCCCAAGGGTTTAAAAAAGTTGATGAAAAAAGTGGTGGACGACGAAGCTGGATTACGCGTAAAAGGTGATTTCTTAAAATAAATAAGCATGACATATTCTTCAGAGGAAATTAAAGCGCAGTTTTTGCTGAAAAAAGATATTACTTATCTCAATTTTGGTGCATTTGGTGCTTGTCCACGCCCTGTATTTGAAGTATACCAAAATTTTCAACGAGAATTAGAATCAGAACCAACTCTTTTTATCAATGAATTGGGACCTGACTATTTAAAAAAATCTAGGATTGCACTGGGAAAATATTTGAACTGTTCTGCTGATGATGTGGTTTATGTAACTAGTCCATCTTATGCAGTAAATATTATCGCTAAAAGTTTGCAGATCAAAGCTGGGGATGAAGTATTAACGACGAATCTTGAATACGGCCCCTGCGATAAAACTTGGAAATATTATTGTGAACAAAAAGGTGCGACTTATCAACGAGTTCAAGTTCGTTTTCCATTAGAAAGCAAGGAAGATTTTATTGAACAATTTGAAAAAGGAATCACAGACAAAACCAAACTCATTTTCATTAGTCATATTACTAGTTCAACTGGACTAAGATTACCTGTGGAAGAAATCTGTGCTATTGCAAATGCGAGAGGCATCTTTATTTATGTTGATGGCGCTCACGCACCCGGACAACTTCCGATTGACCTCTCAACCTTAGGAGCTGATATCTATACTGGCGCTTGTCACAAGTGGATGCTTACACCGAAGGGATCTTCCTTTTTATATGTGAGAAATAGTTTGCAACATTTATTCGATCCTTTGATTATTAGTTGGGGATTTAAAAGTCCGAAGCCTTCGCATTCTCTATTCCTAGATAATCATCAATTCCAAGGGACGCGAGATTATTCATCTTTCTTAACGATTCCAGCAGCAATTGATTTTATGGATCGTTTTAATTGGAGAGATGTTAGTGTAGAATGTAAAAGATTAACACAAACCAATGCTCAAAGGTTTTGTGATCTATTTGGAACAAAAGCAATCAGTAAGATCAATGATGATTTTATTGGGCAACTTTTCTGCATCCCAATACCTGCAAGTAGTGCAGCAACTTTACATGATGACTTATATCAAAACTATCAAGTACAAATTCCTATATTAAATCACGAAGGGAATAACTATTTGAGGTATTCGATACAAGGGTTTAATAATCAACAGGATTTGGATCGACTTTATTCTGCATTAGAGGGATTGAAATTGTCTAATATATAATTTACAATATCGTTTGCCACATCTTTTTTAGTCTTGACTTCAAAATTGATCGTTGATTTTTGATTGATGATGCTGATTTTATTAGTGTCTTTCTCAAATCCCGCACCTTTGTCGTTCATTGAATTTAGAATAATACAATCCGCATTTTTATCCAATAGTTTTTTTGTTGCATTGCCTATTTCATTTTCTGTTTCCAACGCAAAACCAGCAACGTATTGGCCAGGTTTTTTTTGGTTGCCAAGATATTTTAAAATGTCTTTTGTTTTTGTCAGGTTTAATTGTAGCGAATCACCCTGTTTTTTTATTTTTTGATCTGCAATCGTTAAAGCTGTATAATCAGCAACTGCAGCACTCATCACCATAATGTGGGCAGATTCGTGTTGTAAGCAGGCATGAAACATTTCATCTGCATTTTCTATCCTAATAATATCGATACCCTTAAAACGAGTGCGTTCATGAGTTGGACCAGATACTAAAACCACATCTGCACCTCTCAAATAAAATGCTTCTGCGATGGCGAATCCCATTTTACCAGAAGACCTATTTCCAATAAATCTAACTGGATCAATTGCTTCATAAGTTGGGCCTGCAGAAACCAATACCTTCTTCCCTTTTAATAAAGTATCCCTAAAAATAGTTTCTTCTAAATAGGTAATAATATCTTCCGGTTCTGTTAATCTACCACTACCAATGATACCACTTGCCAACTCTCCATCCTTTACTTCTATTATTTGATTACCGTATTCGATCAGCCGATTAATATTTTTTTTAGTGGAAGGATGAAGCCACATTTCCTCATCCATTGCAGGGGCAACTACAACCGGACAAGTAGCTGATAAATAAACAGCCAATAATAAATTATCGCAACCCCCATTTGCCATTTTTGAAAGTGTATTACAAGTTAGCGGTGCTATAACAAACACATCGGCCCATCTACCTAATTCAACATGATTATTCCATTCATTTTCTTCCTGCCATTCGATGTATACCTTGTTTTTAGAAAGAACCGATAAAACAAGTGGTGATACAAAATCCTTTGCAGCATTTGTCATCACTACTTTAATTTCAGCACCAGACTTGATCAATAATCGAACTAGAAGGATTGCTTTATATGTAGCGATACTGCCTGTAATCCCCAATAATATTTTTTTGTTTTTTAAAGGCATAATTGGTTTCTTTTATATATTTTTTCGGCATTTCTGATCTGCCTAAAAGTTTCGAAATTCATAAATTCCACTCCCCTATTATGGTTCTCCATTGCAGCATCGAACATCATTTTATAATGCGAGGCTAACACTGATTGAGCCTTCCAATAAGAGAAGGATGGATCATAAATGTGAGCAGGTTCAGCGCCAGCACCATTCAATTCAAGTATGGAAATGTTTTTTCCCAATAAAAGGTCTTCCATACTACTGCATCGCAAATCAAATCTGCCAAAATGAAAACCATCAATGCGTTTACTGATTGTATCAAAAACATCTATTAAATCCTGACTAATTAAATGATTGTAGTTAATAAACATAGCACCCAATGCGTGATTACCATATGGAACTATTTCTAATGTATGATCTTTTTCTACAATCGCATTGAAATCTAATGGAGAATGTTTTTTAAGGTGTTCATATTGTAAAAAGGCACGATCCTTCTTATAGATCAATTCATGAATTGTATCTAACCCATTACCAGTGATGGTGAGTAATTCTTTAAATGTCAGTGAAGTGATTGTACCTTTTTTTTGATTGGGATGTCGATAATAAAATAGGCTTAACTCTAATGGTAGTTTTACATAAGATTGAATCAAAAAAGTAACTTTTACGGATGCTATATATTGCTGCAATTCTGAATCTGATTGAATTTTTTTAACCAACCATCCCCGTTCCCCTCGATCAGGTTTTGCTATGACGGGATAGTTTATATCCGCTTCCAGCATCTTTGATTTTATTAGTTCAATTGAATCGTTGGAACTAATAAAGATGGTAGAAGGAAATAATTCTTTGGGGATTTGTTTAAAAATTAGCCATTTGCTTTCAAAAAACATCCCGCCGTTTTCAATTTGTGGGTTGGAAGCTGAAAAGAAAAAAAATGACCTGGCTTTTAAAGACAAATAAGCATAGTAGAAACTCACAGGTAAATATACCAGCCACATGGGCCAATATTCCCAATGCATGCTCTTTATGTATTTAATTCTACCCCAATTTTTAATTGATTCCAATATGCTCTTTTTTAATGTGTACTAGTGAAAAACTGGTCATCGTTTCGTTGGATAAATCATGGTAACTAATTTGAGTATTTACCTCTGGATGAATATCAATGAATGTATAACTATGTGTTTTTATTTCTTTCCCATTTTTAATGAAGATCGATTCTTGTTTATCAACTTCTTGTTTAAAGAAATCAAGCAAGGTTGATTTTCCTTTATGTTCTTTTTTGGCAATCCAATTTCCGAACGCAGTTTGTCGAATCCTTTGATTTGACTCGTTATATAAAGTAGCAGAAGACCATATATGCGCTTGTGAAGGATCCATTTCTGCTTGATATTTTTTTGCACCATCCCAAACTAAATGGCTTAAGGCAATTCCCGACCAAACTATTAAAGTAAAGGGTTCTATATTGGTTAGATCAATCTGATTCCAATTATCAATGGGTTGTTGCATTGATAAAAGTTCAGTTACAATTAGGCCCCTACTTTTTGCATAGGGTCCTTTTTTTGTATGATTTGTGAATCCACCATTCAACAATACAATAACAACACCATTTTCATTAATACCCACCCAAGTTCCACCACCCTGTGGATCAATTGGTGCAATAAATTTTTGTTGATCTGATATGGAGAGCACTGGTATACGAGCAGTTTCTCGATTAGGATCTTCATCTCTCAAAGATGCTATATAATATTTTCCTTCAATTGGAATAAAAGCAACTGTGCACATATTATGCTTGTATTGTTTGTTGTTGGGAAATATACTTCAATGTGGCATAAGCAACGCCAAAACTATCATTAACTATTTTCAAATCCATTTCCCGCAATGCCACTCTAATCAAAGCCAAATGATGGATAGTATGCTCTTTATTGTATTCTATTTCTCGAAAATAGGAAGTGTCTACACAAATAATATTTTCGTTGACTAAGTTTTCAGCCAATAATTTCATCTCCCTATCCTTTTGTTGAATAAGAATTAATACGGCATTAAGTTCATGAATAGCAACTGTTTTATTTTGCTCTATAGCAAGGTTTCTTTCTCGATTAATGTAATCAACTTCTCCTTTTTCATAGCCATTTGTTAGGCATTGGATCAACTCAATAATATGTCTTGTGTGAGCTCCGATGGTTGAATCGTTCAGAAAGCTAATCCTATGAACAAATTGTTCATCGCTTAATGCTACTAATAATTCCTTTAAAACAGCTAGCTGTTCAGATAATTGTTGAATGATCATTTTCCTAGGATTTGTTTTTTTAGGTTCATTACTTCTGTTTTGTGCAAGAATAAAACTGCAACACAGCTAAATAATACTATAAATGCCAACATAAATAATACCCCACCATCGCCGTTCGAAACAATTCCAATGACTAATAAATGGGAAAATATTGCCCCAGCCATTAAACCTATTCCCAAAATTGCACCAAAGATCACAGTAGCTGGTAACAGTAATAATACACTGGCAATTAATTCGATGATTCCAGTTCCAATTCTTCCCCAGGGTTCAACCCCTAGTTTGGTAAATAATTCTACAGATTCTGGTTGACCAGTAAATTTAAAATAGAGTGTTTGTAGTAAAATTATTGCTGCTAGTAAACGCAGCGTCCACGATAAAATAGATTTCAATTTCATAAACTAGATTTAGAATTTTTGATGTTGGATATTTTTAATGATATAGGTTGGCCCAGTTTTTATCTGCTTTATTTCTTAAAATGTCTTCTTCTTTATTCCATTTGTTAAGCGTGTTGTTTGTCCAACTATGGTAAAACAAATACAACTTGCCATTTAAAATTTTGAATGTACTTGGGTCGATCTCAACTTTTTCTCCTGAAAATCCCATGGCGTAAGCGCACCAACCACCGTATTGAGGTTCGTATTTTCATAACCCTGAATAGCTATGTTTTTATCGAGGTTAAATGACTTTAACCTTACCGCTGCCTGCGCATGTAAGGCCATTGAAAAAACCAATGCCAAAAATTGTAAGGTTAATAGTTTCATTTTTAAGCTGTTTTAGTATCTTTTTTGATAAAGACTGCGATTCAAATAAATCCTTACAAACTTTTTTTCCTTTAACTATTTATTAACCAGAAACTATCTGTTTTAAATAGGATTGGTATTGCATATTTGTCCTATTTTAGAGAACTAACTATGGGTAAACAGATCAATTTCAATCCAGATTTATGGGTTAACAACTATGCCGACCAATTGTATGCCTATACGGTAGTGCGCTTGAATGATACTGGGCTATCTGAGGATATTGTACAGGATACTTTTTTGAGTGCCTGGAAAAATCGAGATTCCTATAAAGGGGATGCTTCTGAGAAAAACTGGTTATTTACCATTTGCAAAAACAAGATCATAGATCATTACCGTAAATCAGCACATCAATTAGCACGCCCTTCAGCCGTTGATGCTTCCGATGCTTTTTTTGATGAAGCTGAACATTGGACGGCAGAAGCTGGACCTGTCGATTGGGGTATTCCTGACCATCAAACCATTGAAAAGAAAGAATTTTATTCCATTTTAGAGCTTTGCAAAAGCAAGCTCCAGCAATTACAACAGTCAGTTTTTGTATTGAAATTTATGGAGGGACAGGATTCTGAAGCAATTTGTAAGGTCTTAAATATTACTGCGTCTAACTACTGGGTGCTCATGCATCGTGCGAAATTGCAATTGAGAAGTTGTCTTAACAAGAATTGGATAAATGGATAAACCCTAATGATTTGAAGCATTTGATTCATATAACCTGTAAAAAAGCGACTTATTTGGTTTCCAAAAAAGAGGAGCATCGGCTTACCCTATCGGAGTGGGCAAAATTGCAGCTTCATTTGGCGATCTGTAGTTATTGTAAGCTATTTCAAAAACAAACTAAGCTTGTTGGGGATAATGCTAAACACCTGCATGAATTCAAAGAATTAAAGCTTTCTGATTCATTTAAATCCAAGATCATCAAGAAATTAAAAGACTTATGATCTTCAATAAGCGTTAATAATCTAGAATAATATTAAAATAAAAAGGAGGCTATCCCAATTGAGGTATCCTCCTTTTTTTCGGGTATCACCCGGCAAAGTCCCGAACTGTCCATTTATTCATTAAATGGGGTGCAAATCTAAGCGTAAAAGAAATTTTCAAGTTATATTGCATCAAATTTTATCAGCCTACATGAAGATCCTGATTCGGCATGCAAAAATAATCGATGAACAATCGCCATTTAATGGCTTAATCAAAGACATTTTAGTAGATAAAGATCAAATTATCGCCATCTCTGATCAGATCGATGAAGCTGTTGATCAAATCATTGAATCCCCTGAATTATGTGTTTCGATTGGATGGGTTGATACTTTCGCCAATTTTTGTGACCCAGGCATTGAATACAAAGAAACCTTAGAAACCGGTTCAGCAGCAGCTGCAGCTGGAGGCTTTACTCAAGTTTTCGTTTTACCCAATACCGATCCTGTTGTTGACAATAAATCACAAGTAAGTTATATCGTTCAACATAGTAAATCCCTTCCGGTTTCGATTCATCCAATTGGTGCCATCACCAAAAAAATAGAAGGAAAGGATCTGGCTGAAATGTATGATATGAAGAACAATGGCGCCATTGCTTTTTCTGATGGCCTCTCTCCTGTTCAAACTGCTGGATTATTTTTGAAAGCCTTACTCTATGTAAAAGCTTTTGATGGTGTTTTGATTCAGGTGCCGATCGACAAATCAATTGGCTCAGGAGGTTTGATCAATGAGGGTATCATCTCTACACAGTTAGGTTTACCAGGCATCCCTGCCATTTCTGAAGAAACGATCGTTAAAAGAGATATTGACCTTGCGAGATATACCGGATCTAAATTGCATATTACGGGTGTGTCAACTGCCACTAGTATGGAATTGATCGCTGAAGCAAAAAAAGAAGGACTAAATATTTCATGTAGTGTTACAGCTTACCAGTTGCATTTTTGTGATGAGGACTTGGTGAACTATGATACCAATTTAAAATTGAACCCTCCTTTGCGCACACGAAAGGATATGTTAGCACTTCAAAAAGCTGTATTGGATGGTTCAGTGGATTGTATCGCTAGTCATCATTTACCACAAAACTGGGATAATAAAGTTTGTGAATTTGAATACGCAAAATCTGGTATGATTGGTCTACAAACTAGTTTTCCCGCTGTTAATTCTGTGTTACCAAATTTGACCGAAACACAAATAGTTGGATTATTTAGTGGCAATGCACGTAAGATTTTTGATATCCCAACTACCAATATCAATGTTGGATCTCAAGCTGAGCTAACATTATTTAGTAAATCAGGAAATACTACCTTAACTACTACCAATAATAAAAGCAAATCTGCCAATTCTGCATTTCTAAAAAAGGAATTGAAAGGAAAAGTTTTGGGTATCTTACACAAAGGAATCATTATTACCAACTAAACCTAACTAACAATCATGGAAACCAAAATTGTTCAACCCTGGATGAAGGGCTTAATCTTAAGTCTTATTACTATTGTGTATAGTATCGCTCTTTATTTGACCGATCTATGGCAAAATAAATCATTAAGCTATATTTCTTATGTTGTAATTATTGGTGGAATCATATGGTCTTGCATACATTATGCCAAACAAATGGATGGCAATGTTACCTTCGGAAATGTATTTGCACATGGGTTTAAAATAACTGCTACTTTAATCGTGATCACAGTCGTTTATTCATTCTTATCTATTAAAGTCATCTTCCCTGAAATGATGGATAAGATCTTGGAAATGACAGCTAAGGAATTGGAAAAAAATAAAAGTTTAACCGATGAGCAAGCTAAAAATGCGCTAGATATGACCTCGAAATTCATATTACCATTTATGATTGGTGGTATCATTTTGATGTATGGCATTGTTGGCGCAATCGCATCTGCAATTGGTGCCGGTATTTCAAAAAAGAATCCTCAAGCAACTCCATTCGATCAACAATAATAATCTATGGATCTTTCAATTATCATTCCACTTTATAACGAAGATGAGTCGCTGCCCGAATTGTGCAGCTGGATCGAGGCTGTTGTAACCAAAGAACAATTGAGTTACGAAGTAATCATGATCGATGATGGCAGTACCGACAATAGTTGGAATGTAATTGAATCCATTGCTTCAAATAATCATCATTTCAAAGGTATCCGCTTTAGACGCAACTATGGTAAATCTGCTGCATTGAACGAGGGCTTTAAAGCTGCCTTGGGCGATACAGTGATTACCATGGATGCGGATATGCAAGACTCTCCAGATGAAATTCCAGGCTTACGTAAAATGATCGTGGAAGAAGGATATGACCTGGTGAGTGGATGGAAAAAAGTACGTTACGATAATACATTGACAAAAAACATTCCTTCCAAATTATACAATGCCGTTGCTAGAAAGTCTTCAGGAATTCAACTCAATGATTTTAACTGTGGGTTGAAAGCGTATAAATCGGATGTGGTAAAATGTATTGAAGTATATGGCGAAATGCATCGCTACATACCCATCTTAGCTAAATGGAGTGGCTTTAGAAAAATAGGCGAGAAAGTGGTGGAACATCGTGCCAGAAAATATGGTGTCACCAAATTTGGTATGAAGCGTTTCGTGAATGGTTTTCTTGATTTAGCTACCATTATGTTTCTTGGAAAATTTGGGAAAAAACCCATGCAATTATTTGGACTCTGGGGAAGTTTATTTTTTCTGATTGGCTTAGGATCTAGCGTCTATTTGATTGTTGCAAAATTTATGGATGCAGAATTCTCTCTCACCAATCGACCTAGCTTTTTTATTGCATTAACTACCATGATCATTGGGGTTCAATTATTTCTTGCTGGATTTGTAGCAGAATTAATAGCTCGCAATGCCCCAGAAAGAAATAGTTACCTAATCCATAAAAAATTGGGAATCGAGGACTGATAAAGCTTCTATGCAAAAAAAAATTGCACTAATTGGTACGGCTTGGCCATTTCGTGGAGGAGGTATCGCTTCTTTTAACGAACGCTTAGCACGTGCATTTATCGCAGAAGGTTTTGATGTTACGATCTATAATTTCTCTCTACAATACCCTTCTTTTTTATTCCCAGGAAAATCTCAATATAGTACCGATCCAGCACCCTCTGATTTAAAAATTGAGGTTTGTATCAATTCTGTGAATCCTTTGAATTGGTTAAAAGTTGGCAATCGAATTAAAAAAACAAACCCAGATTTAGTTGTAGTGCGATATTGGCTACCATTGATGGGGCCATGTTTAGGTACCATACTGCGCTTAATTAAAAAGAATCAATTCTCTAAAATTATTTGCATTGCAGACAATGTAATTCCACATGAAAAAAGGCCGGGCGACAAACCCTTTACGCAATACTTTATTAAGCCGATAGATGGCTTTATAACTATGAGTAAAAAAGTAATGGCCGACCTTAAATCGTTTACGAATACAAAAGCAATACTCACAGAACATCCTTTGTACGATAATTTTGGGGACGCGTTGACAAAGGCTGAAGCAAAAAAATATTTAGGAATTTCTGAAAATTCAAACATCATTTTATTCTTTGGTTTTATTAGAAAATATAAAGGGCTTGACCTTTTGTTGCTAGCCATGAAGATCTTGAAAGATCAAAAACAAAATGATCCAACCTTACTAGTTCCCCGCTTATTAATTGCTGGTGAGTTTTATGATGATGAATCACAGTATACAAGTATGATTCAGGAATTAGGTATTTCTGATCTCTTGGAATTAAGAACACATTTTATTTCAGACCAAGAAGTCAAATATTATTTGAGTGCAACCGACTTTGTGATCCAACCTTATAAAAATGCCACCCAAAGTGGCGTAACCCCTCTAGCCTATCATTTTGAGAAACCCATGCTGGTTACCAATGTGGGCGGATTGGCCGATATGGTTCCAGATGGAAAAGCTGGTGTTGTAGTAGCGCCAAATGCAGCTGCCATTGCTGAAGGAATTAAAAGACTCTACCAATTAGGCGAAAACTATTATTTACCCCAACTTCGCATTGAAAAAGAAAAATACAATTGGAATCATTTAACTGATGCTATCTTAGAATTAGCTGCGTTATAAATCATCAATATAATTTTAAAGCATGAAATCATCCATCCAACATATTATTTCAGAAAGTGTCGCTGTGAAAACACAGATCCTTCAGAACGATGACATGATTCAAAAGATCGAATCTATTGTAAAAGTTTTGACAGCAAGTTTTAAGGCTGGCTTTAAAGTTCAATTCTGTGGAAATGGCGGTAGCGCAGCAGATGCGCAACATTTGGCTGCTGAATTTTCTGGAAGATTTTACAAGAATAGAACGGCTCTTCCTTCAGACGCACTACACTGCAATACCTCATATTTAACGGCTGTTGCAAACGATTATAGTTATGATGAGATCTATGCTAGACTTGTTGAAGGTACCATGGTTAAGGGTGATGTATTAGTGGGTATCACCACTTCTGGAAACTCAGCAAATATTATCAAGGCTTTTGAAGTTGCAAGGGCTAAAGGCATTATCACTGTTGGATTTACAGGATCTACCGGCGGTAAATTAAAAGACCTCTCAGACTATTTGATCAATGTTCCTTCAGATACTACCCCTCGCATACAAGAAGCACACATTTTGGTGGGGCACATCATCTGCGAGCTAGTTGAGGCGGCGATATTTTAAGAAGTGAAGAGATAAAAGATAAGAGTGAAGAGAGGAGAAAAAAGTGAGAAGTGAGGAGTGAGGAGTTATTGAAAGATTTTAATTTAATTGGAATTATGTTTAGTTTAGAACAAATAGATAAATCGTTTACTTTATTTATAGATCGTGATGGGGTTTTGAATCATGAGAAGAATGAAGACTATGTTCGTAACTGGTCGGAATTTGAGTTTTATGAAGGAACTATTCAAGCATTAGCAATCTTATATCCCCTTTTCAAAAAAGTGATCTTGGTAACCAATCAAAAAGGTGTTGGGAAAGGATTAATGAGTTTAGAAGATCTAGAAAATATTCATTCTCATATGCTTGCTGCTATAAGTGCTGGGGGTGGCAATATTGATCATATTTTCTTTTGTACCGACTTAGATAGTAATTCGTATAACCGCAAACCCAATCCAGGCATGGCTTTTCAGGCTGCCAATCTTTTTCCTGAGATCGATTTGTCAAAATCGATCATGGTAGGAAATCGCATCAGCGATATGGGCTTTGGGAGAAACGCTGGCATGCATACTGTGTTCTTAAACACTACTCACCCTGAAACCGATTTTCCTCATCCCATGATCGATCTGCGTTGTGAAAACTTATTGGACTTTGCCAAACAAGTTCAGGCTATAATAAAATCCTAAATTCTGCGGAACTGCCTACAGTTATTTGTTTTGAAATTGAATGCATGTAACTTAGTCTTAATGAAAAAACTAGTAACCCTACTTTTTTGCTTTTTTTGTTTGCTTCATATCGAGGCTCAACAAAAAAACGATCCAAATTATCGAAAGCTTACTAAGATAGAAGCCTCTATCAAAGATTATGCTGTGGCAATATTGAATGCCAATGAAATGATCGATCGATTTAGAGCAGATAGTTTATTTACACGCGGACTAGTGCAGGCATTGAAAACGCCCAACTCCTTTTATTATCCTTTCGATTCACTCATTACTATTTCTAAATTATACGCACCAGATAGCAGCTTCCGCATTTTTACCTGGCAGGTGATGAAGGATTTTAGTGCCTACCGTCAAAAAGGAGCCATTCAAATGCATACTACTGATGGATCTTTAAAATTGATCCCATTGTTTGATCAATCAGACTATACCGATTTTCCGGTCGACAGCATTCGAGACGCCAATAGCTGGATTGGAGCCGTGTATTATAATATTGTTTTAAAAACCTGGAAGGGTAAAAACTTTTATACGCTTTTAGGGTACGACGAGAACAATGCAAAGACCACCAAGAAATGGATGGAAGTACTAACTTTTGATGCTACTGGCAAACCCGTTTTCGGTGGCAGGTACTTCGATTATCAGCCCGATAGCATTAAACCACCACAACCTGCCTATCGTTTCTGCTTAGAATTTAAGAAGCAAGCTGGAGCCAAGATCAACTATGATCCAGAAATCGATCGCATCATCTTTGCTCACTTAGTCAGCGAAAATGGAGAGATCAAGGAAAAGCAAAGCCTCATACCCTATGGTAGTTATGAAGGATTCAGATGGCAAAATGGTAAGTGGATCCACGAAAAAAACATTGAAGCCCTTGACCCAAGTCCAATTCCAACAAAAACAAATGACCCAAACCAACACCAAAATTAATTCGTGTAGTTTGGATCATTTAAATAGTAATTTACTGTTTAGAAACAGTTATTAATCCAGTTTAAGAACAGCTAGAAATGCTTCCTGTGGTACTTCTACGTTACCAACTTGGCGCATACGTTTCTTTCCTTCTTTCTGTTTCTCTAATAATTTACGTTTACGACTAACGTCACCACCATAACATTTGGCAGTTACATCTTTACGTAATGCACTAATATTTTCACGAGCAATTACTTTAGCACCGATTGCTGCTTGAATCGCAATTTGGAATTGTTGTTTGGTAATCAGCTCCTTTAATTTCTCACAAAGCTTGCGACCAAAATCAGTAGCTCTACCCCTATGAATTAAAGAACTCAAAGCATCGACTTTCTCATTATTCAACAATATTTCCATCTTCACAATATCAGCTTCGCGATATCCGATTGGTGAATAATCGAAGGAGGCATAACCTCTAGTTTGACTTTTTAATTTATCATAGAAATCAAATACGATCTCGGTTAAAGGCATTTCAAAAGTTAATTCAACCCTTGATGGCGTTAGATAGCTTTGATTCAATAGAATTCCTCTTTTACCCAAGCATAGTGTCATGATATTGCCAATATAGTCTGGCATAGTGATGATCTGTGCACGAATGAAAGGTTCTTCAATGCGATCCAATTTGGTAGGATCGGGCATTTCAGATGGATTGTTTACGGTTAGCTTATCACCCTTTGAAGTATATGCCAAGAAACTAACGTTCGGAACTGTAGTGATTACAGTCTGATTAAATTCACGCTCCAATCTTTCCTGAATGATCTCCATATGCAAGAGCCCGAGGAATCCGCAACGGAATCCAAAACCTAGCGCCTGTGAAGTTTCTAATTCGAAAGTAAGAGAAGCATCATTCAATTGTAGTTTATCCATACAATCACGTAGTTCCTCAAACTCATCTGTATTTACTGGATAGATCCCCGCAAATACCATGGGTTTTACTTCTTCAAATCCGTGAATCATTTCACCAGGATTATTTGCAAGAGTGATCGTATCTCCTACTTTCACCTCTTTAGCAACTTTAATACCCGTAATAATATATCCTACATCACCCGCACAAACTTCAGTTTTGGGTGACATTGTAAATTTCAAAACCCCCACTTCATCAGCATTATAGTCCATCCCCGAAGCAACCATACGGATCTTATCGCCTTTTTTCAAAACCCCATTCATAATACGGTAATAGACAATGATTCCTCTAAAACTATTGAATACACTATCAAAAATTAAGGCTTGTAAAGGCGCTTCAAGGTCACCCTTTGGAGCAGGAATCCTTTCTACAATGGCAGCCAAGATCTCGTCAATCCCAATACCGCTCTTACCACTAGCCAATAAAATATCTTCTGCTTTACAGCCAATCAACTCTACGATCTGATCTGTAACTTCTGGAATTTTAGCTCCATCCATATCAATCTTATTGATCACAGGGATGATTTCCAGGTTATTATCAATAGCCAAATACAAATTACTAATTGTTTGAGCCTGAATACCTTGAGAGGCATCAACTAACAATAAAGCTCCTTCACAAGCGGCTAGTGCACGACTTACTTCATAACTAAAATCAACGTGACCAGGTGTATCAATTAAATTGAATACATAATTTTCGCCCTTATATGGAAATTCTATTTGAATAGCATGACTCTTAATAGTGATCCCTTTTTCACGTTCTAGGTCCATATCATCCAAGACCTGATTCATCATATCACGTTGACCTACAGAATTGGTATGTTCCAATAAACGGTCAGCCAGTGTACTTTTACCATGGTCAATATGTGCAATAATGCAGAAATTCCTAATATTCTTCATAAGGCTGCAAAGATATGTGCCGGAAGCACAAAAAAACACGATTATGTTATTAATGAGATGTGAATAACGTTGGAATGCAGAAAGGGTTTATTTTTATCCATATAATTGAAGATGTCAATGCTACTGAAAAAACTAAATAAAAGGGCTCAAATCAACAATGAAACGGGTTTGGGTACCAATACCGCATTAGGAGGAGGTCGTTTCTTTAATAAGAACGGAGTGGCCAATGTTGAGGTCAGAGGCTTACATTTCTGGCAGCGATTGAATTTGTATCATACCATGTTATCGATGAAAAGGTGGAAATTCCTGGCATCGATCATGCTATTTTTTATCCTTATCAATATCCTATTTGCTTGTCTTTACTTATTAATAGGTATTGAGCATTTAAATGGATTAGTGGCCAATTCCTTGGGAGAAAAATTTGGGGAGGCTTTCTTTTTTAGTGCACAGACATTTACAACGGTAGGTTATGGAAGAATCAATCCGATAGGTTTTATCACCAGTTTTGTTGCTTCACTGGAAGCATTAACTGGATTAATGAGTTTTGCCTTGGCTACAGGTTTGTTATATGGAAGATTTGCCCGTCCACGTTCATTCATCAAGTATAGTAAGAATGCTTTATTTTCTCCTTTTAAAGATGGAGTTGCATTAATGTTTCGAATGGTACCCTATACTAAAAATTACTTGGTGAATGTAGAAGTGAGAGTTACAATGGCTATGAAGACGATGGAAGATGGAGTCATGAAAAATAAGTTTTTCAACGTGCCATTAGATATTGCCAAAGCATCCACCATGACAGCCAATTGGACCCTCGTACATCCTATCAATG
This sequence comes from Bacteroidota bacterium, assembly GCA_026391125.1. Lineage (GTDB taxonomy): Bacteria > Bacteroidota > Bacteroidia > Chitinophagales > Chitinophagaceae > Sediminibacterium. Next base: position 32,113 of record JAPLEO010000069.1, on the reverse strand, counting down.
AAGAAAGCCCCATTTTTCAGTTTTCAAAAGAAGACATGGCAAATGCTGAAGTAGAGTTGCTTGTATTTGTAGAAGGTTTCGATGAAAGTTTTTCTAATACGGTTATTTCAAAAGCTTCCTATACTTTTGAGGAATTCATTTTTGGAGCAAAGTTTGTTCCAATGTATCATCCAAATGAAACAAACGATAAAACTATTCTACATTTAGATAGATTGGATTTATTTGCTCCAGTGGATTTACCAGTTCAATTTTAGTGTATGTCACAAATAGGCGAAAATTTATTAAAAGCTGCTACCCTTTTAGAGGCAAACGAATTGGTTGCAATTCCCACTGAAACAGTGTATGGCTTAGCAGCAAATGCGCTTAGTGAAACAGCGGTGGTTAAAATATTTGAAGCAAAGAACAGACCCAGTTTTAATCCCTTAATAGTTCATGTGGTTGATGTAGCATCCATTCATAAATATGCAGACCTCGATCCTATTAGCATACAATTAGCGGAAGCATTTATGCCGGGTCCGTTTACTTTACTACTACCTAAAAATTCAATCATACCTGATATTGTAACTGCAGGGAGTTCTAAAGTAGCCATCAGAGTTCCCAATCAAATGATGACCATCAAATTATTGATGCTATTAAAATTTCCTTTGGCAGCACCCAGTGCAAATCCATCTGGATATGTAAGTCCAACTACTGCATTGCATGTACAAGAGGGTTTAAAAAACAAAGTGGCTTATATCTTAGATGGCGGACAAAGTGAGGTTGGTGTTGAATCAACCATTGCAGAAGTTAGCGATGGAAAAATTATTTTACATAGAACAGGTGCAATTTCTGCAGAACAAATGGAACAGTTGACCGGACTACAAGTTGTCAATGCCGAATCGGCTGAAAGGCCTTCTACTGCTGGTCAAATGAAAAGTCATTATGCAACAAAGACTCCTTTATATCGTGGTGATATTACAAAAATGATCAAAGAAAATCAGGATAAAAATTTGGCAGTAATTTCATTTAAAAAACAATACGATGGTTTAAAAAGAGGGCATGAATATGTATTGTCTCCTAAGGGCGATTTGAATGAAGCGGCAAAACATTTATTTGCTGTGATGCGCATCATCGACGAAGGTCAATTTGACATGATTATTACTGAACTCTTTCCAGACAAAGGTTTAGGCAGGGCCATCAACGATCGATTGGGAAGAGCTCAGGTAATGTATAAATCTTAGTTCTCCCAGAATTTAACTGGGTACTTCGTACAAAAATCTTTTTCAGAAATGGCATTCAAATCAGCAGAGAACGCTATCATTTCTTCTTCAGGAAGTGCTTCTTGAATGGCATTGAATAATTGTCGTTCTTCAAAACGAATATGTTTTTCCAAACTTGTAGCAAAGAAAGCAATGGTTTCAAATTGTTCAGAACGAGCTTCATTGTTCAGCTTCTGTATGATCAGTCTGATTTCTTGGTGTTCGTTTTTCAATTGCGTTAAAGCCTCGATTAATTGAGGATATGTATTTGCCAAGGGCAAGAAAAGAAAATCTTCTTTTTCAAAATGAGATGACAATTCCTCTTCCCAGAATTGCAGAATAAAGTCACGCATTTCTTTTAATGAAGCGTTCTTTTTCAATCCCTTTTCTAATAATAAACTTGCTAATAAACCTTGATGGTGTTGCCTCGACAGTGGTTGCAAGGCTTCATGTCTCAATATCGCCATTATGATAATGCATTAATGATAGCCACAAATTCGTCAGCGATCAAAGATGCACCGCCAACTAAACCTCCGTCAACATCGGTTTGAGAAAATAATTCAACTGCATTAGATGCTTTAACACTTCCACCATATAAAATAGAAATAGTTTCTGCAATTTCAACGCCGTATGTAGCAGCTATATGGCTACGAATAAACGCATGGATTTCTTGAGCCTGTGCACTTGATGCAGTTTTTCCTGTACCGATTGCCCAGATTGGTTCATAAGCAATCACCACTTCTTGTAATTGAGTAGCAGTTAAATGAAATAAAGATTCATCTAATTGTTTTGCAACAAACTCGTTTTGTGTATTTGCTTCACGAATAGCAAAAGGCTCTCCGCAACAAAATATTGGCTTCATATTATTGGCTAAACAGATATCCAATTTTTCTGCCAAAAACTGATTGCTTTCGTTGTAGTATTCTCTTCTTTCAGAGTGTCCTAAAACCACATATTGAATGCCTACTGACTGTAAAATTTCAACAGAAGTTTCACCTGTATAAGCACCATTCTTTTTATTGGAACAGTTTTGAGCGGCAACAAATACATTGGTTTTACCAGCTAATTTTTGGGCTGCCATTTGTAAGTACGGAAAAGGAACTGCAAAAACAGCCAATTGGTGTGCAGCCAACTCATGTGGCTTTGATATGATATCATTTAATAATTGCTCACCTTGTTGAATGGTTAAATTCATTTTCCAGTTTGCTGCTGCGATTTGCTTTCTCATGATCTGATTTATTTCACTTTTTAATTATATAAATAGAATACCCATTATAGTATTCAAAATCGAAGAATAAGGGGTAATTATTGTTGATTTTCGGCAAATATACTTTCTAGAATGGAAGTTTCCGCCTCAGTAATATTAAGATTCTTCATTTTCTTCCAATTATCAATAGCGTAATATGCCTTCTTAAGGTCATATTTATTGCCTGTTACACCCCATGAGAAGTTATTAAAAATGGTAGGTAATAATCCTGCACCAAACACATTGCAGCTAACGCCCACAATGGTTCCGGTATTAATGGATGAATTGATCGCCACCCTTGAATAATCGCCCATGATCAGGCCACATTTTTGTCCCACGCTTAAATATGAATTCGTAGCATAATTCCAAACCTTCACATCACCAGCAGTATTTTTAACATTACTATTGGTTGATCCAGCCCCCATATTGCACCATTCTCCAATAACCGCATCACCCAAATAGCCATCGTGTGCTTTATTGGTATAGCCCATGATCACAGAATTTTTGATTTCTCCACCACCCATACAACAAGGTCCAAGACTTGTAGCACCATAGATCCGACTATTCATTTTCAAGACTGAATTGTATCCGATCGAGAATGGTCCGCGTACACAAGATCCTTCCATAATTTCAGCATCCTTGCCAATATAGATGGGACCAGTTTTTGAATTGAGTGTACAGAATTCTAATTTTGCGCCTTCTTCGATAAAAATATCCGCAGTTTGTAAAACTTGAACAGTTGGTGAAATTGGTTGCGAGGCTCTTCCCTTCGTAACCATTTTAAAATCATCTCGAATCATTGAGTCATTCCATTGCATGATTTCCCAACAATAGTTCAAACGCTTTGCTGTAGCGATTGCTATCTGTTTTTCGTATATCGAGAAATCAGTTTTAAATTCATTAAATGGAATAGCTTTTTTACCAGCGATCAAACCTTTATCATCAATAATGCAAGAATTTTCTTCCAGGTTTAAAATGGCATTTACTAAATCTTCATCCGGCATTACAGATGCATCGATCCAGGTATGAACTTCTTCATTGGGGATAGGATATAATACCTGTAAATATGCTTCGGTATGAACAAAAATGGTTTCCTTGGTTTTCATTTCCCATCTTTCTTGAATCGAAAGAATTCCAAACCTCAAAGCCGCAACTGCTTTGGTATAGGTTAGCGGAAAAAGACTGTTGCGAGAACTATTGTCAAATAATATGATTGCCATAGTGCAAAATAACTGATTATTCTACAGACCTCAATCGAAAGCATAATCGTTTTTGTTCTTAACTTGCGTCCCTAATCATTAAAAACACATTTATGAGTTTAGGATATTTTTCTTACCCAATTCCAACCAATGAACCCGTTTTAAATTATGCACCTGGATCACCAGAAAAAGTTGCATTGAAAAAAGCTTTGGCTGATTTAAAAAAGAAGCCGATCGAGATCCCCATGTATATTGGTTCAAGAGCTGTAAAAACAGGCAAATTGGTGGAGATCCATCCCCCACACGAATTGAGCCATACACTTGGTTCTTTTCACGCTGGAGATGCAAGTCATGTTAAGATGGCGATTGATGCGGCTTTGAAAGCAAAACCAACTTGGGAAGCTATGAGCTGGGAAAATCGTGCACAGATCTTTTTGAAAGCAGCCGATCTATTGGCCACTAAATATCGCTTTCAAATGAATGCTGCTACCATGCTTGGTCAGAGTAAAAATGCCTATCAAGCAGAGATCGATGCAGCCTGTGAGTTGATCGACTTTTTAAGATTCAATGTTCACTTCTTGAGTAAAATATATCAAGAACAACCCATTTCTGGTCCGGGCATGCACAATCGATTAGAGTGGCGCCCATTAGAAGGATTTGTTTTAGCTATCACTCCATTCAATTTTACAGCTATTGGTGGTAACCTACCCACTTCTGCTGCTATGTGTGGTAATGTGGTAGTTTGGAAGTCGGCCAATACGCAAATTTATTCTGCCCAATTATTCATGCGTATTTTAAAGGAAGCTGGATTGCCTGATGGCGTGATTAATTTAATTTATGTAGACGGACCAACCATTGGTGCCAACTGTTTTAATCATAGAGATTTTGCTGGTGTTCACTTCACTGGTTCAACTGGTGTGTTTAATCATATGTGGAAGACCATTGGTGAGAATATGAGTTTATATCGTAGCTATCCAAGAATTGTAGGAGAAACTGGTGGTAAGGATTTTGTGATCGCCCATAAATCAGCCAATGTAGATGCGGTAGTGACTGCTTTAGCAAGAGGTGCTTTCGAATACCAGGGTCAGAAATGTTCTGCTGCTTCAAGAGCTTATATTCCAAGTAATATGGCAGAAGCTGTTAAGTCAAAATTAGTTGCTGCATTACAGTCAATGAAAATGGGCACTGTAGAAGATTTCAGCAATTTCATCAATGCAGTCATTGATGAAAAATCTTTTAATACCATCACAAAATATATTACCAATGCTAAGAAGGATAAAAAAGCTAGCATATTAGTAGGTGGTAACTTTAGTAAAACGAAGGGATATTTTATCGAACCAACTGTGATTGTAGCTAAGGATCCAAAGTATACTACGATGTGTGAAGAGATCTTCGGGCCAGTATTAACCCTATATGTGTATGATGCTGAGAAGTTCGAAGCTACATTGGAATTGCTTGATAGCACTTCAAATTATGCCTTAACAGGTGCAATTTTAGCTCAAGATAGAGCTGCTGTTGAATTGGCAACCAATAAGTTACGAAATTCTGCAGGTAATTTCTATATCAACGATAAACCAACGGGTGCTGTTGTTGGACAACAACCCTTTGGAGGTGCAAGAGCATCGGGTACCAACGATAAAGCTGGTAGTCAGTTGAATTTATACCGCTGGTTAAGTGCAAGAACGATCAAGGAAACATTTAATCCGCCAACCGATTATCGATATGCGTTTTTGAATGAAGCATAATCAAAACGCCCCAAACGGGGCGTTTTTTTTTAGAAATACTAACAATTAATTCATAAGGATTCACTTGTTTTAGCAGTTTTATTATTTAGTATTGCCATTCAAAAAAATATGCTAAAAAAAGATGAAAAAAAAGTGCCTAATTATTTTCATCCTATATGTCTATTCTATAAAATTGTTTGCACAAGAAAACCAAGGAGTATTAAGTGGGACTATCACAATACAAAATAATCGTCCAGCCTCATTTGTAACGGTTTCCTTTCAAAATAACAAATTCAAAACAATAGCCGATCAAAATGGGAAATTCAAGTTTACTCAATTGCACACAATTTCCGATTCTTTAGTAATTACTGGTGTAGGCTTAAAAACTATCAAGCAATTTATCCAAATTAAAAATAATGCCAATCTTGATTTAAATATCATTATTGACTTCGATATTAATTTGTTACAAAATGTGGAAATAACTGGAAGTACAAATCAATCATATAAAAGCGATTACAGCTTTGCCACATCAAAAACAAAAGCTAGCATTTCGGAGATTCCACAATCAGTGTCTACTGTAACTAAGGAATTAGTAAATGACAGAATGCTGATGCATTTAACTGATGCATTAGAAAATGTTTCAGGAGTCACTCATTATTCGGGTTATGAAGAATATAATATTCGAGGATTACACGCAGAAAATGCCAGATTAATCAATGGATTAAGAACTTTTAATACTACGTTAACTAGTCCACTTTTAGTAAATATCGAACGTATTGAAGTGATTAAAGGACCAACTTCAGTTTTATATGGGAATTGTGATCCTGGTGGAACCATTAATTTAGTAACAAAGAAACCCTTGTTCGGGAATTATTTAGCAGCTAGTATTGGAACTGGAACTTGGAATGCTTTTAATGGTCAAATTGATGCCACTGGGCAAATTAATAAAGATAAAACGCTATTATATAGAATCAATACAGGTTATGAGACGAAGGAATCATTTCGACATGGATATTTTTTAAAATCATTTCAGGTAGCCCCTTCTTTAACTTTTATACCAAATAAAAATCTACAAATTAATATTGACTTTTCTATATCTAATACGAATTCAGTGGTAGATCGAGGTCAACCAGCATTTGAAGATAATGACAACTTATTGTCTACTCCTATCCATCTTTCAGTAATTCAACCCACAGATTATTTAAAAGAGTTAAATTATTCAGCGGTTTTTTCAGCAACTTATCAGATTAATAAAAACATTAGTTTCAATAGTAGTTTACTTAGGTATCGAACCAATCAAAAATTGTCGGAGCACAATATTGAAGATTTTATCACTGACGATTCTGCATATTTAAGTTATACTTATAAAAATGTAAAATCTACTACCAACACCTTTACTAATTACTTCAGTTATTTGATAGATAGAGGAAATGTCAAACATCAATTGATTGTTGGGTATGATTATATTTCAAACAGATTAAGTGCTAATGAATGGGAAGGTGAAGACCCTGCATTTGGAGTAAATAACAGAGTGGTAGGTACTTTTAGTTTAGATAATCCTATTTACATAAGTCGACCTGTTCATCAATATCATCAAATTATTGATTCAGCCGGTGGAGAAGAAATTGCAAATGGGATCTACACTACGCATGGAGTATATATTCAAGAACATTTAAGTATCAAGAAATGGCAAATCATTGCTGGGTTAAGGGCAGATTTTTATCAATCTGGTACTGATCCAACAGAAATTACCCGTGTAAATAAATTGATTCCAAAAATCGGTGTTAACTATTCGCTAGATCGAAATTATCATTTATATGCCTGTTATCACAATGGGTTCGATCCTTTTGAACCAAGCTCTATTTTGCAATTCTTTAATCAACCATATAAGCCTGTAACGAGTAATATGATTGAGACCGGGATAAAGGCAGATTTAATTAAAAACAAATTGTTTGCAAGCGTTGCATTGTATCAAATTACCATAAATAATTTAGCTGTAAATGCAAATGATTTATTAAATCCAAATTTGTACATTCAAAGGGGCACACAAAGATCAAAGGGGATTGAAACAGAATTGCAAGGAAATATAAATTCCGAATTGAGCATTTCAGCTGAATATGCTTTCAATCAAACTGAAATTATTAAAGCCATTAAGTCAGAAGAAATTGGAAAAATAGCAGAAAATGCACCAAAGCATAGTAGTAATAGTTGGATTAAATACCACATTAAGAAAGGTGTCTTTAATGGGTTTGGGCTAGCATTAGGACATTCACAAGTAGGTCAAAGAAATACCCTTGACAAGGATGTAATCCTCCCAGGTTATATCGTATTTAATGCTGCTATTCATTATCAATACAACCATTTTAAGTTTGCATTGAATGTCAATAATATATTCAATGAAGTATATTGGAGTTCTGCGTATAATAACACGAATAAATGGCCTGGTGCACCTAGAAATAGCATGTTTAAAATTTTCTATTCCCTATAATATTCATAAAAATGAAGCATCAATGAAACCATTAATGATTGTTCTGATTTCTGTTATTTGTATAAACCAAAGTATTGCTCAATTAAATACAAAATTGGTTTCTAAAAAAATCGAACTCCCAAATGGTTGGTCGCTTAGTCCGGCTGGTAAGAGTTTGACTCTAGGTGATTTACCATTGAACCTTGCCATTTCAAAATCTCAGAAATGGATGGCAGTCACCAATAATGGTCAAGGCAAACAAACCTTACAATTAATTGATGTGAACAAAGAGCAAATAATTGATGAGATCAATATTTCAAAATCTTGGCTTGGATTAAAATTTAGTGCTGATGAGAAGTATCTATATGCTTCAGGTGGAAATGATAATTGGATTTTAAAATATGCCATAAAGAATGCGCATATAATCGTTGCTGATACTTTGGTGCTTGGCAAAATATGGCCAGAAAAAATCTCACCCGCCGGATTGGATATTGATGATGTTTCAAACAGAATGTATGTAGTGACAAAGGATAATAATTCGTTATATATTTTTGATTTAAATAACAAAGCAATCATTGAAAAAATCAAACTTCCAGCAGAGGGATATACTTGTTTGTTATCGAAAAACAGGAAAGAATTGTATATCAGTTGTTGGGGAGCGGGGAAATTATTGATATTTAATATCCTCTCAAATAAAATAACTGATCAGATTGAAGTAGGAAGCAACCCTAACGATTTTTGCTTATCGAAATCAGGTAGATTTCTATTTATTGCAAATGCAAATGACAATACCGTTTCAATCATCAATCTTGAGACAAAAAAAGTAATTGAAACATTAAATGCAGCATTATATCCCGATGCCCCCAATGGTTCAACCACTAACGCTGTATCCTTAAGCTCTGATGAAAAGACTTTGTATATCGCAAATGCAGACAATAATTGCCTATCAGTATTTGATGTTTCAAATCCAGGTTCTAGTAAATCAAAGGGATTTATTCCTGTTGGCTGGTATCCAACTGTTGTGAAAACGATTGGTAAGAAAATATATGTTGCTAATGGAAAAGGTTTTACCTCTTTTGCAAATCCAAATGGTCCAAATCCGATTACTGAAAATATTAATTTAAGTTTTCAAAAAGGAGATACTGCTAAACCAAAAGAAGTAGAATATATTGGCGGATTGTTCAAAGGAACGCTATCAATTATTGATGAGCCCAATGAAAAAGAATTAAGTGTCTATTCACAAGAAGTTTATAAAAATACTCCTTATAGTAAAACAAGAGAAACCATATCAGAGGGAGAATTAAATAACCCAATTCCTTCAAAAATTGGAGATCCCTCTCCTATTAAACATGTATTCTATATCATTAAAGAGAACAGAACCTACGATCAAGTTTTGGGAGATATGCCGGAAGGAAATGGTGACCCCAAACTTTGTTTATTTGGCGAGAAAATCACACCTAATCTGCATGCAATATCTCGCGAGTTTGTATTGTTAGACAATTTTTATGTAGATGGAGAAGTGAGTGCTGATGGACATAATTGGAGCATGGCTGCTTATTCAAATGATTATTTAGAGAAAACCTGGGTAACTAGTTATGGCGGACGAGGTGGCGATTATGATGCCGAAGGAAATCGTGCGATTGCCAACAATAAGAATGGATTCATTTGGGATTATTGCAAAAGAGCTGGTGTGAGCTATCGAACTTACGGAGAATTTGCAGATGATTATAAACCCAATATTCCGGTATTAAAAGATCATTTCTGTACTTATTTTACAAGTTGGGATCAAAAAGTACGAGACACTACAAGGGTTGGTCAATGGAAAAGAGACTTTGATTCTTTGTATGCAATTAATGCAGTACCTCAATTGAGCACACTTCGTATCATCAATGATCATACTGAAGGATTAAGTATGGGAAGACCTACGCCTATTTCACATGTTGCAGACAATGATCTAGCCATTGGAATGTTTATTGAGTATTTAAGCAAGCATCCCATTTGGAAAGAATCAGCAGTATTTATTGTGGAGGATGACGCACAAGATGGACCAGACCATGTAGATGCCCATAGAACTACTGCGTTTGTTGCTGGAGGTTTTGTAAAACGAGGGTTTGTTGATCATACCATGTATTCAACTTCAGGAATGTTAAGAACGATTGAATTAATACTTGGTTTACCACCAATGAGTCAGTATGATGCAGCGGCTACACCTATGTTCAGAAGCTTTAATAAGGAAGTAAACTATACTCCCTTTATAGCTAAGCCTTTACAAGTTGATATTAATGAAAAAAATAAAAAGGAAAGCGCTTGGCAGAAAATGAGTGAACAATTTGATTTTACTAAAGAAGATAGAGTAGCAAGCAAATCCTTTAATGAAGTGATCTGGAAAGCTGTTAAGGGATTAGACGCCACTGTACCTGCACCTAAAAGAGCTGCATTTATAAAAGAAATTGAAAGCGAGGAACACAAATAATTCAAATGAATTTCCATTTCATTGCAAACTTTTTTCTCTTCAATCAATTAAAATCATTATTTGAAAATATATCTCCTTCCCTTAAAAAATAAAAATATCAATCAAAAGCTTTCCATTAAAAAGGAAGGGTTTTGATTGGTCTAATATTATTATTATAGTATATACGTAGTCGGATCTAATCAAATTGTGAACCAAATTCAATGGATAAATGGATCATATTAAACCAAATAGGTCTGAATGTTCCCCACATTCCCCTATTTTTTAAGCCAGAACCCCTATATTTGCCCCTCTAAATTTTTGATAGTGTCAACGAAATTTTCAAAAGAAACTTATCTCTATTGGTACGAATTGATGCAGTTAATTCGTCAGTTCGAATTGAAGGCTGAAGAGATGTACAAAATGGCCGGAAAGATCCGTGGTTTTTTCCATGCTTATATCGGTCAGGAAGCAATCGCTGCAGGATGTTTAACGGCAACTAAGCCAGAAGATCCATTCATTACAGCTTATCGCGACCATGGTTTAGGTTTAGCTAAAGGCATGTCTGCCGATGAGTGTATGGCTGAATTATACGGAAAAGCTACAGGATGCTCAAAAGGTAAAGGTGGAAGTATGCACTTTTTTAGTGCTGAACATCATTTCTTTGGTGGTCATGGTATTGTGGGTGCTCAAATAGGAACTGGTGCTGGTCTTGCTTTTGCTGAGAAATACAAAGGCACAGATAATGTAGCTGTTGTATTTTTTGGAGATGGAGCAGCTCGTCAGGGTATGTTGCACGAAAGTTTCAACTTAGCGATGCTTTGGAAATTACCTGTGATCTTCATTTGCGAGAATAATAACTATGCAATGGGTACTTCTATTGAACGTACTAGTAACGTCATAGATATTTATAAATTAGCCGACGCTTATGAAATGCCAGCCGACAAAATCGATGGTATGACTCCAGAAGCAGTGCACGAGGGTGTTGCAAGAGCTGTTAAAAGAGCGCGTGAAGGAGATGGTCCTACCCTTTTAGAATTAAAAACCTACCGTTATAAAGGACATAGTATTTCTGATCCACAGAAATATCGTTCTAAAGAAGAGGTTGAAGAATACAAAGATCAAGACCCTATCATTAAAGTTAAGAACACCATACTTCAGAATGGTTTTGCAACAGAAGAAGATCTTCAATCGATCAATGATAGAATTGATGCAGTGGTAGAACAAAGTGTAAAATTTGCTGAAGAAAGCCCTTGGCCAGATGATAGCGAAGTTTATAAAGATGTTTATATCGATCAGAATTATCCATTTATCGTAGATTAATTATACCTAACCCTAGCAATTTTCAAAATAGAATTATGAGTGATCAACAACAAGCGCAAACAGAGAATAATGATTTCATTTTAAAGGCGCAAAGTTTCTGGCAGAAGAATTCAAATACCGTTCTAATTACTTTGATTGCAATTGTTGCAATCGTGGGTGGTTGGTTTGGGTATGCTAATTATATTCTGAAACCAAAAGAAGATAAAGCGGCGGATGCCATTATTAAAGTACAAGACTATTTTAGAATGGACTCTTCGAACCTTGTTTTAAATGGCGATGGTCAAAGCAAAGGTGCCTTGTATATTATCAGTACCTATAGTGGTACCAAAACAGCTAACCTAGCTAAATTTTATGCAGGTGTTAGTTATTTACACAAAGGAGATTTTGCAAATGCTGTGAAGTATTTGAAAGATTTTTCAACCGATGCAAAACAAGTACAATTATTGGCACTAGGTAATCTTGCAGATGCATTATCTGAATTAAATCAGAAAGACGAAGCAATTGCGACCTATAAAAAAGCAGCCACAACTTTTGTAGCTGATGAAGCAAATTCTGCTGAATATTTATTCCGCGCAGCGCTTTTATCTGAAACAACTGGTAAAACAAAGGAAGCTTTAGAACTTTACAAAGAACTAAAAGCTAAGTATCCTAAAACTGATAAAGGTTTTCAAGCAGATAAATACATCTATCGTTTAAGTATTGAAAAAAGCGAATAGATTTGTAATCTATGGCAAGTAAAGGAAATACAATAGTAAGCAAAGGCATCCCTTCATTAAAGGATGCCTTTGTTGTTATAGTTAAAACAGAGTGGAACGCGCATATCATCAACAAACTAGAATCTGGCGTAAAAAAAATTTTGAAAGCAAACAATATCGCTTCAAAAACGCTCACAGTTCCAGGTGCAGTTGAAATCCCATTTGCAGTTAAACAACACTACGCATATTGTAAAACAGTACCGGATGCCTATATAACTATTGGCACCGTTATCAGAGGCGACACGCCACACTTCGATTACGTTTGCAAGGCCGTTACCGATGGAGTATTACAATTAAACTTGAGTCTTGATGTGCCCGTTATTTTTGGCGTATTAACACTTGAAAACGAACAACAAGCCCTTGATCGTATCGGTGGAATTCATGGTCATAAGGGAGAAGAAGCCGCAGTTACTGCTATTAAAATGATAGCTTTGAATAGAAAGCTTAAATAATGTAACCAAACACATGTAGGAAATGAAAGTACATCTATTTGTTCCTTGTTTTATTGATCAACTCTATCCTACTGTTGCTTTTAATATGGTTAAAGTGCTGGAAAAAGCAGGATGTGAAGTACATTATAATTCTAAGCAAACCTGTTGCGGTCAACCAGCTTTTAATGCCGGTTTCTGGGGAGAATCAAAAGAAGTTTGCAATAAATTTTTACAAGACTTTGAAGGGGCTGAATATATTGTTGCGCCATCAGCTAGTTGTGTGGGCTTTGTAAGAAATATGTATAGCAAATTATTTGATAATTCAGCGAATTTACAACAAGCAAAAAAAACTGCTGAACGAATCTTTGAATTGTCCGAGTTCTTAGTCAATATTTTACAAGTAACCGACCTAGGCGCGAGCTTTGAAGGCAAAGCAACCTATCATGATAGCTGTGCGGGTTTAAGAGAATGTCATATCAAATCTGAGCCACGTACATTATTAAGCAAAGTGGCAGGATTAGAATTGATTGAGATGAATGAATCAGAAACCTGTTGTGGTTTTGGCGGAACATTTGCCGTAAAATTTGAGCCCATCAGTATCGCCATGGGAGAACAGAAAATCACTAATGCAATAGCTACAGAGGCAAATTATATTATCAGCACAGACATGAGCTGCCTCATGCATATTGATGGTTGTTTGAAGAACCATAGTTCAAATATGCAGGTACTTCATTTAGTAGATGTCCTAGCGAGCGGCTATTAGAAATCGCTCTTTTTATTTTTGAATTTTGACTTTTGAATTTTTATTATGAACTATTGGCTCATCAAATCCGAACCTTTCAAATACAGTTGGGAACAATTTGAAAAAGAAGGTAAATCCATGTGGGATGGCGTGCGCAATTATGGTGCTAGAAACAATTTGAGGTCTATGAAAAAAGGCGACCTCGCTTTTTGGTATCATAGTAATGAAGGCATGGAAATAGTTGGGATCGCAAAAGTTGTTAAAGAATCTTATCCAGACCCTACCACTGACAATCCTGCCTGGTTGGTTGTTGACTTTAAGCCATTTAAGAAACTGAAAAAATCGGTACCGTTGGCAATATTAAAGAATGATCCAAGGCTTGTGAATATGGACTTAATCAGACTTGGCAGACTCTCTGTACAAACAGTGAAAGCAGAAGAATGGGATATTGTGATGCAATATGCGAATGGCAAATGATGCTGTTCTAAAATGTTAAAAACCAAGCCAGGATGCAGCTTTAGTCTTTTACTAACACGCTCTTGCTTATTCTTGCACAAATATTTGGGATGCGAAATTTTTTACTATCATTCTTATTCATTATTTCTGGAACCTTTTTCTTACAGGCGCAAACTGGAGAAAACTATGCGTATCTAAAGAAGTATATCTTATCGCAACCAAAATTAAAAATCGATAGCAGTAATTTTCTTTCAATCTATCATAATAAAGAGCTGCACTATCTATACCCAATTTATAAATCCATCACACAAGAAAATAGACTGATTGCAAACTCAAATGAAACGCAATATTTAATCGATTTATCAGAAGCCCTTTCGTTCAGTGGCGATTATTTATCGGCGCTTGAAATTGAAAAGAAGTCTTACGATAAAAAGTTGGAAGACTCTATTTACAATGGTCTCAGCAAACAACAAGATTTATTGGCGGGTGTTGAATTCAAAGATGCGAAGAAATACATTTTAGAGAAAGCAAAGAATCAAAAAGTTGTGATGCTTAATGAATCACACAATAAACCTTTGCATAGGGCCTTTACAGCGTCTTTACTGGAAGAATTATATACCATGGGATTTAGGTACTTGGCAATGGAAACACTGAATCAATTTTCGAATGCTTCATTGAAACAAGTAAACATATTAACCGGACACTATACCTGCGAACCAATTGCAGGAGAATTAGCAAGAAAGGCAATTAGCCTTGGCTTTACGCTCGTTGCCTATGAAGACAGCAGTAATCAACATAGTATTAATCAACGAGAATATACCCAAGCTGAAAACATTAATAAGATCATCCAAAAAGATCCTTCCGCAAAGATCTTGGTTCTTGCTGGTGATAAACATATTGAAGAAGGTGCAACCAGTGATGATCGAATCCCAATGGCTGCGTATTTTAAAATCATTTCAGGTATCGATCCTTTCACCATCGATCAAACCTCACTGACAGAGCAAAGTACTTCTGAATATGGTTCAGCGATCTATGATTATTATTCAAAGAAGAATGCTTTTCCAACGCCTGTGGTGTTACTAAAGAACAACCATCCTAAAGACATCTTTGATCTAAATCTTTGTGATGTTTATATTCTGCACCCGCCTACTAAATATAGAAATGGAAGACCTAGTTGGACTTCCATGAATGGACTAAAAAAAGAGACGGCTGTTCAGCCCATTTATCAGGCACTCTTCTTTGTACAGGCTTTTTACGACAAAGAGTATAGCGAAAAACAATTGGGGAAATTAGTGCCAGCAGATCAAACCTACATTACCGCAACAGATGGCTATTATTACCTCTATTTGCAAAAAGGACGCTATCAAATCGCCTATCGTGATATGCAGTATAAACTACTGGGTACCAAGGTCTTAGTGGTTGAATAGTATATGTAGTTGGAAACGGCTATATTTGCCGCTCAAAATTTTGACATGGCATTACAAGCAGGGATTGTAGGTTTACCCAACGTAGGAAAATCAACTTTATTTAACGCAGTGAGTATCAGTGCAAAAGCACAGGCTAGCAATTATCGATTTTGTACGATCGAGCCAAATGTGGGTTTAGTGGATGTGCCAGATAAGCGTATGGGGAAACTTGCTGAATTGGTGAAGCCAAACAGAACCGTGCCTACTCAATTAGAAATTGTAGATATCGCTGGATTAGTTCGTGGAGCTAGTAAGGGTGAAGGATTGGGAAATAAATTCCTAGCCAATATCCGCGAAGTTGATGCCATCATTCATGTTATCCGTTGCTTCGAAGATGAAAATGTATTACGTGAAGAAGGTGCCATTAACCCAATCAGCGATAAAGAAATTATTGAAACCGAATTACAACTTAAAGATCTGGATAGTGTAGAAAGAAAGTGGAGCCGTGTAGAGAAAATGGCTCGTGTGGGCACCGATACAAAATCAAAGGCAGAATTTGAAATTCTTAACCGTTGTAAAGAACACTTAGAAAAAGGAAAAAGTATCCATTCACTAGGTTTGGATAAAGAAGAAAATATGGCGATTGCAGATTTGTTTCTGCTAACCGATAAGCCAGTTCTTTATGTAGCCAATGTTGATGAAGCAAGTATGCACACCGGCAACAAATACTCCGACATGCTTAAGGAAGCAGTTACTGCTGAAGGAGCTGAACTGATCATCATGTGTAATAATATAGAAGCACAGATCGCTGAAATGGAAGCAGAGGAAGACAAACAGATGTTCATGGAAGAATATAAAATGACAGAGCCTGCTTTGAACCGTTTGATCCGTACAACTTATAAGTTATTAAACCTTGATACTTATTTTACCGCAGGTGTTCAGGAAGTAAGAGCTTGGACGATACATAAAGGATGGAAAGCACCACAAGCTGCAAGCGTAATCCATACCGATTTCGAAAAGGGATTTATCAAGGCTGAAGTTATTGCCTATGATGACTTTATTAAGTATGGTAGTGAAGCTGCTTGTAGAGAAAATGGTAGACTCAGAATTGAAGGAAAAGAATATATCGTTAAGGATGGTGATGTGCTTCATTTTCGTTTCAATGTTTAGACAGCAAAATATTGGTTAAAAACAAAAAGGAATTGAGAATTGACTCAATTCCTTTTTTGTTTTAAGTATATTTGACATATGAGTAACCTATCCCTTTGGGAACAAGAAAGCTTTTATTCTACACAGGATATTATTATTATTGGTGGTGGTTTTATGGGTTTATGGACAGCATTGAATTTGAAAATAAAAAACAGTTCATTACACATAACCATTTTAGAAAAGAATGTTACACCACTGGGTGCATCCACTAGAAATGCTGGGTTTTCTTGCTTTGGCAGTCCAACTGAGATCATCAACGATATTGAAACAATGGGATTAGAAGAAACCCTTGAAATCGTAAGAATGCGTTTCAATGGTTTAGAGCGGATCAAGAGCCATTTTAGTCCCTCACAAATTAATCTTGATAATTGCGGCGGCTATGAATTAATCAATAAGGATTATAAATATTTTGATCAGCTAGATGAAAAGATTGAATGGCTAAACAAACATTTAAAAAACATCACTGAAAAAGAAAACACATTTGTTAGAAGAGACGATGCTATTGCAGAAAAGGGATTGATGGGTTTTGATGCCATGATTGAGAACACGCTAGAATCGGGTTTGCATAGTGGCAAACTAGTAAGCGCACTGATTCAAAAAGTTCAAGCATTTGGCGTAACTATTTTAAATGGAATTGAAGTTTCATCTTGGGTGAGAAGCTTGGATGGGATGCATGTATATACAAAACAACAGATCAGATTTACGGCCAATCAACTAATGCTATGTACCAATGCATTTGGAAATGAAATTGCCCCACAATTGAATATTACTCCAGCAAGAGGTCAGGTGATAGTTACTTCAGAAATACCAGGCCTAAAACTAAGTGGCACTTTCCACTTTGATGAAGGATTCTATTATTGGAGAAATTTGGATGGCAGAATATTAATTGGTGGCGCACGAAACGCCGATTTTGAAGGAGAAAGAACTACCAATGTTTCAGGATCCGAATTAATAAAAAACAAGTTGATCGATTTTTTGAAAAAACATTTCGATTCAACTTATGAGTATACAATTGAAAACCATTGGAGTGGTATTATGGGCTTTACAGAAAATAAAAAGCCCTTGCTAACCCAACTCGATGATAATGTATATGCCGTATTGGCTTGCAATGGCATGGGTGTAGCACTTACCCCCATCATGGGAGAGAAAGCCGCCGATATGCTCCTACTCTATTTTTAAAGCGATTATAAAAAGAAATTTAAATTCATGCAAAGGATTTTCAGCTTAATTGTTATGGTGTGTTTACTTGCTTCATGCAAGGACTCGAATAACACAGAAAATAATCAAAATTCAACTAGTGCCATTGCAGCACCTGCTGTTCTAAATTATACAGTGATTAATGAATTCCCTCACGATTCCACTTCTTTTACGGAGGGATTAATTTGGTTAAATGGTAGTTTCTTAGAAAGTACTGGTAACTATGATCAAAGCCATTTATTAAAACTAAAACTTGAAACCGGAAAAGCAGAGAAGAAAGTCAAATTAGATAAGCAATATTTTGGTGAGGGAATTGCTGTATTGAATAATAAAATTTACCAACTTACCTACAGAGAGCACAAAGTATTTGTGTACGATATGAATTTTAAAAAGCTACCTCAGGAATTCGAATGGCCTTATGAAGGCTGGGGAATGACTACAGATGGCAAATCTTTAATTCTTGACACTGGTGGTAGCAATATTTATTTCGTGAACCCTGAGACCTTTAAAATCGAAAGAACACTTGGTGTGGTGAATAACAATGGATATGTATCGATGGTAAACGAACTGGAATATGTAGATGGATACCTGTATGCGAATATTTGGATGACTAACGATATCATTAAAATAAATGCACAAACAGGATTAGTTGAAGCAAGGGCAGATATGACACAGCTCATTAACAATAGCCATGAACATAAAAATGTAAACATTAGTGAGAATTTCTTAAACGGCATTGCATATAATACAGAAAAGAAAACCTTTTATGTAACAGGTAAAAACTGGCCTACCTTATTTGAAATAAAATTCAATTAGATCTTTTGCTTTTCTAAGATATAAATCACAGAACTACATCTTTTGCGATTAAACAAAGTTTTCAGATTCGACATTAATCCAATCCAAACAGCTTTGATGTATTGATTTGTTCCTGTTTTATATTGTTCACTAAGCATGGCAACATAGAAACTATCAAACCACATTGGTCGAACCGCGCTTACGCTGAATCCCTTCGCAGCAGCTAATTGAGACATACTCTCAGGAGAAAAATGATATAAATGCCTAGGCACATCATACGCTGCCCAGTATTGTTGATAAACGGTTGCGTCGTAGCTTGTATAATTAGGCACTGCAATTACCAATCTACCATCTTCACGCAAAATCACATGAAATCTTTCAAGGTATCCATGCAGATCATGAACGTGTTCTAATACATGCCACATGGTGATAGCATCAAAACTGTTTTCAGGGAATTGGTATAAATGATCGGGCGACAAAAGATCCAACCCATTAATTTCTAGTGCGTTTTTTCTTGCAGTATCATCGGGCTCCAATCCAGTAACTTGCCAACCAGCATCTTTCATTGTTTTTGAAAAAGCTCCAGTTCCTGCACCAACGTCTAATAATGCGCCTGTTTTCTTTCCTGTAGTTTCCTGTATTAAACTTCGTTTTACTTTCAAAGTATGTGTTCGTACCATATGATACAAACGATGAATCAAACCCTCTTGGGTATCAGAGTGAGAAACATAATTGGCCGACTGATAATAAGGCCCAATTTTAGAAGCCGCAGGGATATTTTGAGTAAATCGAAAACTACAACCATTACAGTGCCATACTTCAAATATTTCCAGACTAACGGTATAGTCTTTAATATCTAAAACTTTTTGTATGGAATTTGAATTACAAACCGGGCAAGCTGTATAGTGAATAGGTAAATCGTTCGTCATGGATTTAACAATAATAAAGAAACATTACACATAATAAAATAAAAGGGCACCAAAACCCAACAAAAGCAACCCTAATGCGTACACCCACCAGTTATCATTGCCGTCTGCATCATTGGCTTGCCCCAAAAATTCTCTTAACTCATCTCCTTCTAGTTCTTGAGTCTTGAAGGGAGCTTGCTTCATGCTTTCCGATTTAGCTATTGAAATTGCTTTATCAATTTTTACCTGGGGATATAAATATTCTAATGGTCGCTCAGAAAAAAATAAAAGTTGACCTGTATGTTCTTGCTTTAAAGTACCAATGCCCTCCAAGATGGCTCCTTTAGTTTCCTTTGTCTCAGAGATGATTTGAATCGAAATCTGTTGCAGTTTTTTGATCACTTCCACTAAATCTAATCCAGTTTCATGAACCAGAAAATCATAGAAATTGCGATCTGGTGCTACCATCTCGTGCTTAAATCGAATGACTTGTGAAGGTGGATATAAAAGATGATTGGTACCATCAATCTGAGCACTAAGGCTTTCAATATTAAAGACACCTACTTTAGGTATCGTTAGATTTTTGTGTAAAATCAGGTATTTCAACAAATACTCTTGCATGAATCGGGCGATTTACTTGAACGAATATACAACTCCTCCTAAAACATTAAAGCCAAGAACTTCATATTGGTTCCAACGTTGGTATTTGTTATTAAATAAATTATTCATTTGTATCCACAAATTAAGCTTTGGCATCACAGAAAACTCAGCACCTAAATTTACATCTGCGGCTGGGTCAAGTTTCAAACTTTGAGACAATTTGTTTTGATAACTACTTCCATCACGCAAAAAGGCATCTGCCTTAATTTGAAGATCTTTGTTCACTTTCCATTTAAAAGTACCAGTAATTTCCATAGGAACTAACCCATAAGCTTTATCATAATCAGATAGACTGGTGTATTGGTTGAGATTGACAGAACCGATAAATGAAAATTTCTCCTGAATACTATAACCTAATTCTCCATGTAACCGAAGGGCCTGAATTTTTGGATCGAAAAGGATATTAAAGCTTCTGCCATCTGCGTAATTGTTTACGAACAAAGCCTGATTATATAATTGGAGAAACGATAATCTGGCTTGATACGTTAAATGGTTGCCTGCAGAACCTTTAACCCCAAGGTATTGTTCAGAAATTTTTGTGTTCATAAGGATATTGGGAGATAAAATCCAAGGGTTGAACCCTGCAAGTGTGCGATAAGTATTTTTTTGAAAATATCCTACCCATCCTAGCTCTACATTAAACCCGGTTTCTTTAATTCTAGCTTCAGCTGTTAGATTAGGCAATAGTGAAAACTGTTGGTTATCCCATGTTGGCTGGATGCCCAAATTCAACTTAAAATTCGGAGTTTTGAATTGAATCGTAGGATCGATATAAATTAGATTATTGTTTATTTTCAGCGGGCTTGGATTCAAAGGAGCTTGATAGCTAGTCATATCAGCGGTCACTCCCATTTTAAATGCATAAATGCTCCCAAATGATTTGATAAATGGCAATTTTGCAATCAGGTTTAACTCATGTGTATCTTTGTTATTTGCAAAATAATTAAAGAATATTTGTGGATGGTACACAAACCCATAATTACCAATTTGCTTATTCTGAACACCTAACTCTACACCAACCTGATTATATCTTTGCAGTAAATCATCCTTTGTTAGAGAAGGATTAGGTGGCGTAATCCCATAGAAATATTGGGAATTGGTATTATAGAAAGCCTTGGCTGTCCATTCATGTTGAGAAGGGGTATTAAAAATGGAAAGTATATCAACCCCGGTTTTAGAAAATTGTTGGTAATCTAAGTCGCCTTTGGAAGAAACGTGTAAAGCATGAATGGCAATGCTCGACTTTTTACCATCTCCAAATGAAAAGCCAACTTCTGCGAAAGGTGTACTAAAATTTCCGAAACCTAATTTAATAAAGTGGTCATTCTGAAAACTCTCAATGGAATCTAATCCCAATGCGATCGGTTTTATAGGCACGGGTTGATAGGAGAAAAACAGGTTTTGAGATGGGATCTTATAGTTAACAGACAATTTATTAGTATCCGCAATTGCAGCAGCCGCTGTAAAATTAATTTTGGCAGCGTTTTTTAGTGATGGTTTAAAAGCAGAGGTAATCACCACTTCTTTGGGATTACTGGTATCTTTCAAAGAGGCTTTTTCAACTTTTGCAACTGGACTCACCGTTGCTTTGGAAGTTGATACTTGCTTTTTATTCGTCTTCTTTTTGGTATTTGATTTATTGGTCGACGACTTCTTTGATGATTTCTTTTTTGTCTGTTTAGACTCCGTACTTTGCTTCTTCTTTTGGTAATTAGCTTGGGCTATCCCAAAACAGGTTAGTACCAACAACAGAAGAATGCATATTTTTTTAAATGAATACATGGTTATGATTTACTGTTGTTCAATTTTGTTTATCATAGCTTTCTCTACTAAAACTGCTTCCAATTTAGTTTGAGCTTCTTTTCTAATTTCATCAATCGTAGTATTATCAACAATACTTTTAAAAGTTGCTTCTGCATTGAAAAGGTCTTTCTGCTCAAAATAGATATCTCCTAATAAAAGATAACTCTTTGCAACCCATAATCCATAGGAACCCCATTTCTTGATCACTTCAAACGCAGCTTTCTCAGCAGGGGCCAATTGATGTTGTAAGAATTGTATTTCAGCTAAGCGGTATTGTGATTCAGCAGCATATTCAGACCTGCCTGCAGCAATCACCTGCTTATAATTTGATACTGCCTGTTCTAGATTGTTCGACAATTGAAAATTCTTTGCAAGAACCATATTGGCCATCATCAGATCATCATTTGCAATTCCTTTTTCCTTTAAAAGTTCTGCAGCGTTGGGAGAAGCTTCAGCCCATTGCTGAGTTTTGAATTGACACCTTAAAAGACCTCGCATTGATTCTAATCGATTCTCTTGTTGTGTTGTGATGGATTTAAGCTTTGTATAATATTGTGTAGCACTAGTATAATCCTTTAAGTCAAAGTAATAGATCCTCGCAACTTGAAGGCAACTTCTTTCAGCATATTTATTGGGAGATTTATCAGCTACTGATTTATAATAATCTAATGCCTTTAAATTTTCTTTTTGTTGTAATAGTATTTCAGCGGTGAAATAATTTGCCTCTATTGAATATTTCCCTTCTGGAAAATTTGAAATGTATTGGATAAATCCTCGCTCAGCAGCACTATAATCTTTTGCTTCAAATCTAAGCCACGCCGATTTATAACTCAAGGAATCTGCTTCATTTACAGAAACATCAATGCCGTTCTGTTTCATAAAGCTGATATAATCACCTGGTTGCTGACGAAGAACAAACAGGTTTCGAATGTATTCTATCGATTCAGAACTTTCCTGACTATTAGGATAACTGCTCACCAACTTTTTGAAATAGTTTAGTGCTTCTAGGTTTTTCTCCATATTAAAATTAGCAACGCCTAATTTTAAATATACCTGTGGCAGATAGGATTCGCTATTTTTTCGTGCAATGATTTTTTCTAATGGAATAATTGCTGCAGCATAGTTTTCATTTGACAAATACGTATTGGCTATTTCCAATTCTGCATCATTTACCAAATTTGAGTTCTGATATTTAGCAGTTAGTTCCTGTAATAAACTAATCTTTTCAGCAGTTTTATTCATGGCACCTGCTATAATTGCTTTTTGAAATAATGCATAATCGCTAGCTGGGAGGTGCATGCTGATAATCAGCTCGTATTTTTTAAGGGCTTGTTTAAAATCCTTGTTCATGAAATCGCAATCGGCAGTTCTAATAAAAGCATCTTGCTCTAATGCGGAACTTTTACTATTTATGAAACTGGCAACCTGATCGAAATGTTCTTTTGCTGAGGGGTATTTTTCCTTTTTCAGGTAACAATATGCTAAACTATAATGAGCATTCAACACAGTAGCCTGACCACTTGTTTTTGGTGCATTCAAATAGTTCACCAAATAAACAATTGCATCGTCTAAGTTCTCTGTACGGTAAGCTATCTCCCCTCTCCAAAAACTACTAAGCGCCAATTGTTGGCTATTATTAGGAGACGACATTAAAATAGAAAGTAAAGAATCTGCCGAAGAAAATTGATGTCCATTGATCAATTCCACCGCCCTGCCATATAAGATCCCGGGATAGATCTTCAAGATCTCATCGCTTTTAACTGGAAGCTTATTAAATAAACTAAGTGCTTCCTCATAGTTACTGGTATTCGCTAAGGTATTGATCAGAATCTCCTTCGCTTCAGGAATATAAATCGATTTAGGATACTTAAGAATAAATGATTGTAGTCCTTTTGAAGCTATATCGTAATAATTTAATTCGTAAGAAAGCTTGGCTAAATTAAAAATAGCAACTTCTTTTTGAAAGGTATTACTGGAATTAGCTGCACAAAATTGAAAAGCATTACGTGCATTTGTTTTGTCGTTGATTTTCAGATAGGCATTCGCTAAAAGATACATACAGTTTTGCGCCAAAGAATCTTCACCGCCACCCAATTGCTTTAAGCCTTCAATAGCTGGCTTCCAATTAGAAGCTTCATAATAACAATACGACAATTCATACAAATCCTCTCTCCTAACCTTACTGGTACCTGCCACATATTTTTCTAAGTAAGGCAGCGCTTTTTCAAAGTTTCTTTGTTCAAATAAAATATGACCCACTAGCTGACGCATTTGAAGGTCATAAAATTGTTTTCCATTCTGTAACGCCCTCTGCCCTATTTCGAGAGCTAGTGTTTTTTGTCCGTTGAAATAATAGATCTCCGACAAGTAAAACGGAATCACCATTTCATAGTCAGGATTCTTCTCTGCTATTTTAAATGCAGCAAGTGCCTCTTTATAATTCTTTTCATAGAAACAAATAAAACCATAGTAATAATTGGCTTCAATATAATTGGGGTCTTTCGATAATTGCCGAACAACATTGAACAGTGGCTTTGCTTTATCAAATTGTTTCATCACAAAGAATGCATATGCTTCATGAAATTTCAGAGAAGCAATTTCAGCATTACTCAAATTTTCAATACTTGTTTGGGTATAAATGTTTTGCGCTTTTATAAAATCCTTACGCTGAAAATAGTATTCCCCAAGATTGAAACTCATTCGTTGAACTAGTGGACGATGCGTATCTAAATTAATAAAGTTTTCAGCCAAATATTCGGTAGTGCTATCTTGAAGTTTTAATCCGCATGCTATATAATAATAGTGCGCCTCAGACAAAAGTTGATCTGGAATATTACTGTATTCGGTTGAGTTAGAATATAAGTGTTTGAAAACCGGATAAGCCAGGCTAAACTTTTCCTGTTGAAACCAATCCTTCGCCCTTTTAAAAGCCGCATCAGGATCATTGTAGATGGCTGTTGATTGTGCGTTGAGTTGTATCCAACTTGTCAGCACTAGTATTACAGGTATTAATAATTTAAGCTGCTTCATGTCTCTATCAATGATTTTGGTTACATGTAATTCGCCAATAGTGATTTTTTGTAGGTTTCAAATTCATTTTAGCTCATTTCATAATATAGATAACTACTTTCAAACAAAGGTTTCGGTTTCTTTCTTAATAAAAAGTAAAAACTACTTTAAAGGTATGATAGCGTAAACGGGAACAAACATCGTTCCATCTTTTGTGGAAAAAGAGATAGAGTGCGTAAGTTTGTCAACAAATTAGCAAATCTATGTATGAGCATACTACCACTTTGCGTGTCAGATACGCTGAAACAGACCAAATGGACATCGTTTATTATGGCAATTATGCGCAATATTTTGAAGTGGGAAGGGCGGAGAGTATTCGCGGACTAGGATTTAGCTATAAGGATATGGAAGCAATGGGCGTTAAAATGCCCGTTGTAGAAATGCACGCACAGTTTTTAAGGCCTGCTCACTATGATGATCTAATCACTATCAAAACGCAATTGCGGGAATTACCTCAGAAACACCAGATAGAGTTTCATCATGAGGTTTATAATGAAAGAAAAAAACTACTCACTGTTGGGCGAGTAGTTCTTTTCTTTATTGATATAGCAACCAAAAAAAGGGTAGCAATGCCTGAGCAATTCAAATCCAAACTGGCGCCATTTTTTTAATCTAAACCCTTTCGTGATCGGCTCTCCAGTTTTGGATCTGTTCTTTAATCGCGTTACTGCCTAGATTTTCAGACTTTGCTTTTGCCGCTAGAGCAACCAATTCAGCATCTGAAGCAAATCTTAGTGCTACAATCTGACCCAGTCTTAATCCCGCAGGCAAAGGACTACCAGAAATAATAAAATGGCGGAAATTTTCTTCCGCACGGATGGCTCTATCATTGGCTTTCAAAGCAAATGCACGGGCAAAGTATAGTGTTATCCCTAATAAAATATTCGTAACCAAGATTAAGGATGCAGAATAAAGATTTTCCTTGCTGCTAGTTACTAGGTTAATTACTGAACCAATTAAGAGTACAAGCAAAAGGGGGAGCCCAACTTGATGGTATAATGTGACAAAACGTAGGTGGTTTTTAAAATTTTGTTCTTTCATGGTAATCGTTTGAGGTTTGTTAATGTGAGCGTAACATAAACAATATTCCTAAATATGTCTAAAAGTCAATTAGAAAATATTATTAAAACAATATCTGATGAATGATGTTTTGTTTATGCAACCTAAATTGCATTAAAATAGCCGGAATATGGAAAAACTATTTGCTAGTATCATCACAATTGGAGATGAATTATTGATTGGACAAGTCATTGATACCAATAGCACTTGGATGGCGCAGCAATTAAATCTCATTGGCGTTCAGGTAATACGTAGAGTTGCCGTAGGCGATCAATGGGACGAGATTTGGCAAGCAATTGATGAAGAATCAAAGAAGGCTTCGATCATTTTAATAACAGGAGGCTTGGGGCCAACAGCCGATGATATCACCAAACCCCTACTGTGTGAATATTTTGGAGGTACCATGCAAATGCATCAACCTACACTAGATCATGTGACCAATATTTTCGAAAACATTTTGAAGCGGCCGATGATCGATCGAAACCGAAAGCAGGCTGAAGTACCAGATAATTGTATTGTTTTAAGAAATGAAAAAGGAACGGCTCCTGGAATGTTATTTAAAAAGGATGGAAAGATTTTTGTGTCATTACCCGGTGTGCCACATGAAATGAAAGGGATCATGAAAAAAGAGGTCCTGCCATTGATCCCCACTCTTTTTAAAACATCATTTATAGAACACAGAACTTTACTAACCTACGGGATTGGTGAATCATTCTTAGCAGAGCGGATCGCAGAAACAGAGCAAGCACTACCCCCACATATCAAATTAGCATACCTGCCAAACTATGGATTGGTCAGATTAAGACTAACAGCTTCCGGCATCGATAAGGAAACTTTGCAAAAAGAAATTGACCATCAATTTGAGGCTTTGAAATTGGCAGTTGGAGAATATTTAATTGCAGACAAAGACATTCCAATGGAACAAGTGGTAGGTAATTTATTGATGGAAAGAAATGCCAGCATATCAACAGCAGAAAGTTGTACTGGTGGCTATATAGCACACTTATTAACAAGTAGGCCTGGTTCATCGGCGTATTATAAAGGAAGTATTGTGAGTTATGCCAATGAGATCAAGCAGCAACTTTTAAAAGTTTCAGATGAAACAATTTTGAATGAAGGAGCAGTAAGTGAACAAGCGGTGATTCAAATGGCGAAGGAATGTTTGCAACTTATGAATACTGATTATTCAATAGCTGTAAGTGGCATCATGGGGCCAGACGGTGGCACTGAAGCAAAACCTGTTGGCACTGTTTGGATAGCAGTGGCAGATAAAAATGAGGTTGCCACAAAGCAATTTCATTTTAGGTACGACAGGGAGCGAAACATCACACTAACTGCTACAAATGCATTGAATTTCCTACGAATGTTAATTGTGGATAACCATTGAATAAATTTCCTGTAGTTACTTCTACATTTGTTAGTTATATAGAATGAGAGAAGGGAAGACGGGTACATTATTATCCCATTAAAAACAGGTCGATAGTATGGCAATTGCTGAATTGGTCATGCCCAAATTGGGCGAAAGTATCATGGAAGCTACCATTTTGAAATGGCACAAAAAGGTAGGTGACTATGTTAAGTTTGATGAAACAGTTTTAGATATTGCTACCGATAAGGTCGATAGCGAGGTACCCTCAACTGAACAAGGCATTATCACTGAAATTTTATTTCAAGTGAATGATGTAGTGCCAATTGGGGCTGTGATTGCTAAAATTCAAACAAGTACTGATACTAAAATTGCTGACGTTCCAGCAAGCATTCCTGCATTTGCACCAACTGTTATACCAGCGCCGATAATTGCTACTCCGCCTCCGCCTGTAGCATTTGTAGAGCCTACTCCAGAACCAATAGCTCAAATTCAAATACCAGAACCTACACAGGTACCTTATATTCCAAATCCAACTTATCAAGAAATTCCAAAGCCAGTAGGCAATCGTTTTTATTCACCCTTGGTTTTAAATATTGCCAATAGTGAAGGAATTAGTTTAAGTGAGTTAGAAAGAATTCCAGGTACAGGAAATGATGGCAGGGTTTCGAAAAGAGATGTATTACAGTATGTGGCTGATAAAAAAGCGGGTAAAGTTCCTGTTTATCAACAACCCGTATACCAACAACCTGTTTATACTCAAACAACTCAGGCCCCTGTTCCTTCAGCGCCAAGTGCAGCAATTGAACCACCGGTTTCTGATATCCCTGTAGTTGCACCAGAAGTTGTTGCAGAACAAGTTCGATTCCCGAAACCTACAGAATATCCAGCTTATATTCCTGAAACTATTATACCGGCTCCGGTTGCTCAAGTTCAGGCTCCGATTGAGATTCCTGTTCAACAAGCTAGCGTACCGATACCATCAGCGCCAGTTGTTACACAACCAGCACAAGTTGCGCCTCAACCTCAACCAGTTCAGACTCAACCACAACCAGTTCAGGCTACAATTGAGATTCCTGCGGCTCAGGCTCCTATTGCAACTGATAGTCCGATTATTACTGCTAGTTACCAACCAAATGCGTATAGTGGTAAATTCTCTGATCCTGCTTCAGTAACCGTAACCGGCAACACTGAAATCATGGAAATGGATCGGATGCGTAAACTAATCGCCAAGCACATGGTTGATAGTAAGCATACCAGTCCGCACGTAACAAGTTTTACCGAAGCCGATGTAACCAATATGGTTCAATGGAGAGAAAGAGTAAAAGTTGATTTCGAAAAAAGAGAAGGCACCAAATTGACATTCACACCCATGTTCGTGGAATGTATTGCTGCTGTGATCAAACAATTCCCTTTAGTAAACTGCTCTGTGGATGGTGATAGGATCATCATCAAACAAGATATCAATATTGGCATGGCCACAGCTTTGCCTTCAGGAAATTTAATTGTTCCTGTGATCAAAGCTGCTGATCAATTAAATATAGTTGGATTGAGCAAGGCAGTAAATGGTTTAGCAGATGCTGCTAGAAATCATCGCCTTAAACCAGAAGACACAACTGGTGGTACTTTTACTTTAACCAATGTGGGAACTTTTGGAAGTTTAATGGGCACCCCAATTATTCCACAACCACAAGTTGCGATATTGGCAGTTGGCGCAATCAAGAAAAGACCAATGGTAATTGAATCTCCTACTGGCGATACAATTGGCATCAGACATATGATGTATCTATCTCTTAGTTACGATCATCGAATTGTAGATGGAAGTATCGGAGCTTCTTTCCTAACTGCAGTAGCTAAAGCATTTGAAGCTTGGGATCCAAATAAACAATGGTTCCATTATTTATAGAAGAAATTGAAATGAATGAAAGTTGAAAAAATTATAAAAAGAGTTGTCATTTTGACGGCTCTTTTTATTTCTATTCAGTCCTATGCACAGACAGATGGTTTAGGAACTTGGAATGTGTTAACCACTAAACTTACTTTTAATAAGAAGTTATTTACAATGGCTGAAGCTCAAATTCGATCTCAGCACATGTATAAAGACTTTACATATTACGAATACAAAGCTGGCATTGGATATAACTTTCCTAAAAGCCTTTCTGCGATGCTAGCGATGGGACATTATATGACCTACGACCCATTAGCAGCAGGTAATTTTAAAGGAAATATTCAAAATAACGAATTTAGAATTTGGGAGCAGTTCGTATTGGAGAATAATATTAATCGCGTAAAGATTGAACACCGTTATCGGATTGAACAGCGCTTTACTTCAACTGGTTATAAAAACAGGTTTAGATATAGATTGAATACCATCATTCCATTGAATCATGTAAAAATTCAACCTAAAACCTGGTTCCTCTCTGTATTTGATGAGGTATTTATCAATAACGAGTCGCCCTTCTTAGAACAAAATAGAATTTTCTTTGGAGCTGGTTATGAGCTCAATAAGAACCTGACTTTTTTAGGTGGTTATATCAATAGATTCGACAATGGCGGTGGAACCAACCAGATTTGGAAAAACTTTTTTCAAATCAATGCCATCCTTACATTCGATGAATTTAAAAGCGGAAGAGAAAAAATGCCGAGCGCATTGGATTAATATTAATGTGCTGCATAATCACTCAAGTATTCAAAGGTTGATGTAAGCTTACCATCCTTTAATATCGTAGCCTTTTGAATTATTTCAGACCCACTTAATCGAATATCGTTCAAAATATATTTGATCAGTTGTTCTCCAAAAAACCTACTTGCATCACGGGGTAATTCATTTGGTAAATTACCTACTGCCATGATATCGATACTACTCCATAAATAAGGCGCGGTTTTGTTTCCAGTATTTCTATCTACACCATACAC
Organism: Bacteroidota bacterium; assembly: GCA_026391125.1. GTDB lineage: Bacteria > Bacteroidota > Bacteroidia > Chitinophagales > Chitinophagaceae > Sediminibacterium. The sequence goes on along the minus strand of JAPLEO010000069.1, from coordinate 1,695 downwards.
TGGATCGGTGATTGTTGCATCACCAAGATTACATGGGATACTTCCGTTCTTATCATCTGTGATATCTGCGATGGCTTGGATTCTAAAATCAGCTGATTTCAAATCATTCATCTCAAAAAAAGCTGGAATCCTTGGCTCCCAATAGATCCCGTTCATTAAAATATCGGTCTGAGATAAATAGGGTTTAAAAAGTGATTCGTAATGATCGGGATGTTCATGGAAATCAGTTCTAGAATAATTTCCGTTTAACTTATGACGATAAAGGTCTGAGCCTTTTAAATGGGTATATACAGGATAGTCAAATTCTCTGGAGAGGTATTCATCTGCTTCCACTTCTTGCACATCCATTAAGTTCATGATCTCAACTATTCCATGTGCAACCCTCCCACTTCCAGTTACTACTATTTTTATCGGAGGCAGTTTCAATCCAAAATAAGTGTGTATCAATTCTCGATAATCTTTCACATCTCCTACTCTGCCAATTTTAAAAGCACCGGTTCGATTACCATAGGTCATGATTCCATTGTGCGCCCCAACAATTCCCGCAAAAAAACCGAAGCCGATGATTCTTTGTCCGTCTTTATGCTCGAAACATTCATAGTCGATCAAAGTAATTCCCATATCCATCATGGCATGTAGGAGCTTTTGATTATAGGATTGTTTCTTTTTGGTATGTGAGAAGAATATATAGCTTTTTCCAGGGATCAACTGTGTGATGGGCACTTCTTTGATACCAAGCAACAAATCACAATCGCTCAAATCTTCTGTGACCTCAATGCCTGCATGAATATATTCTTGATCATTAAAACACCTATGGGTGGAGCTTTGAGCTTTGATATTGATATCAGAAAAGTGTGATTTTAGCCATTTGCATTGTGCTGGAGTTAATGCAACCCGATTGTCTGATGGAATTTTTCCCTCTCTAATAAGTCCTATGACGAGCATTGTGTTAGATTTGCACTGCAAGATAAGTCAATTCAAACAACGGCTTTTCAGTAATCCAACATTAGAATGAATCATTTTGAATTATATCAGATCCCAATTTCCTTTCAACCAGATCTAGTTTTGGTAAAAAAAAGGTTTTATCAATTGAGTAGGGAATTTCATCCTGATTTTTTTGCCCATGTGTCGGAGGAGGAAAAAGAAAAGATTTTGACGATCTCAGCACAGGTAAATAAAGCCTATCAAATATTTCAGGACGAGCAAGCCCTGATAAAATATATCTTAATAGAAAAAGGATTATTGGTAGAGGAAGAAAAATATCAATTATCACCTGGTTTTCTCATCGAAGTGATGGATTTAAATGAATTACTCATGGATGCCTCAGATTCTGCATCAAAAGAAGGAATTCGAGCATCCATCCTTACCCTACAAAATAATATATATGAACCTGTTAAAGCAATTATTACAAATTATCAAGAAGGTATTTCTACCGAAAAAGAGCTGCTGCAAGTAAAGGACTATTATTATCAGAAAAAATATTTAGACAGGATTTTGGTTGAGTTATAATGTTGCCGTAATATTGCAGCCCGTCGAAAGCGGATTGGTTAGCAGAGGCTAACCTCTATACCTTGTCTTAGCAAACTTCATGAATGCTTTGAGCTGAAAAGCCCAGATGGCGGAATTGGTAGACGCGCTAGACTCAAAATCTGGTTATCGCAAGGTAGTGCAGGTTCGATTCCTGTTCTGGGCACA
>JAPLEO010000092.1 GCA_026391125.1 Bacteroidota bacterium | reverse complement strand
TGTTATCTTCCGTGAACCAGTTAAAGAACCATTACAAACTGGTATCAAAGCTATCGATGCGATGATTCCAATTGGTCGTGGTCAGCGTGAGTTGGTGATTGGTGACCGTCAGACTGGTAAAACTGCCATCTGCGTTGATACTATCATCAATCAAAAAGAATTTTTTGATGCAGGTAATCCTGTTTATTGTATTTATGTTGCGATCGGTCAGAAAGCATCTACCGTTGCTGGTGTGATGAAAACTTTGACTGATTCTGGCGCGATGGCTTACACAACAATTGTTTGTGCTTCTGCTTCAGATCCAGCTCCACTACAATTCTATGCGCCATTTGCTGGTGCTGCGATTGGGGAGTTCTTCCGTGATACCGGTCGTCCTGCTTTGATCGTATTTGATGACTTGAGTAAACAAGCGGTAGCTTATCGTGAAGTTTCTTTGTTGTTAAGAAGACCTCCAGGACGTGAAGCATATCCAGGTGACGTATTCTATCTGCATAGCCGTTTATTAGAAAGAGCTGCAAAAGTTATTGCTAATGATGATGTGGCTAAGAACATGAACGACTTACCAGCTTCTATCAAGCATTTGGTAAAAGGTGGTGGATCATTAACTGCATTACCGATCATTGAAACACAAGCGGGTGACGTATCTGCTTATATCCCTACAAACGTGATCTCAATTACTGATGGTCAGATCTTCTTGGAAGGTAACTTGTTCAACGCAGGTATCCGTCCAGCGATCAACGTAGGTATTTCTGTAAGTCGTGTGGGTGGTAACGCGCAGATCAAATCAATGAAGAAAGTAGCAGGTACTTTGAAATTGGATCAGGCCCTTTACCGTGAGTTGGAAGCCTTCTCTAAATTTGGTGGTGACCTAGATGCGGCAACTAAGTCGGTGATCGACAAAGGTGCTCGTAACGTGGAAATCTTGAAGCAGTTGCAATATTCTCCAATGACCGTAGAAAACCAAGTAGCAATTATCTACCTAGGTACTCAAGGTTTATTGCGTGATGTAGCTGTGAAAAATGTGAAGGAATTTGAATCACATTTCTTAACTGAAATGGCTAATAAATTACCTGATGTGTTGGCAGAATTTAAGAAAGGTCAGTTGAACGATGCTAGTTTAGCAAAACTGGTTGACTTAGCTAAATCGATCATGCCGCAGTACAAATAGTCAATTAATACCTATTGATATAGACGGCCTCGAGTAATCGGGGCCGTTTTTTTATGAAAAAACCTTAAAATTAATTTGGTTTATAAAATAAACCACTTTACGTTTGTGATGAATTAATCGAAAACATGAAGTATTTAATCGTTCTACTTGGTTCCATTCTACTGTTTGTAGCAGCCAATGCTCAAACCAAGATCAGTGGTACTGTGCGGGACATGAAAAGTCATATTGTAGCTGGAGCAAGTATCCAGATCAAAGGTTCATACGACGGTTCTGTGAGTGATTCAACCAGTCATTTTAACTTTAAGAGCTTTGAAAAAGGAACCCAAACAATTGTTGTTTCCAATATTGGCTTCAAAACTGTTGAACAAATCATCGAGTTGAAAGGAGAGCCTATCGAGATTAATTTTGCTTTGAAGGAAGAAGTGAGTGAACTAAAAGCAGTGACTGTTACCGCAGGAAGTTTTGAAGCAGGTGATAAAAAAAGAGCAGCAACTGTTTTGAATACTTTGGATGTGTTAACTACAGGTGGCGCAAACGCTGATATCACTGCGGTTCTAAAAACTTTACCAGGGGCACAACAGGTGGGCGATCAAGAAGGACTCTTTGTTAGAGGCGGTGCAGGGTATGAGGCCAAACAATTTATTGATGGAACTTTAGTGAACAATCCTTATTACAGCAGCGTACCCGATATTGCACAAAGAGGTCGTTTCTCCCCCAACCTTTTTAAAGGAACCGTTTTTAGTACTGGTGGATATTCTGCTCTATACGGACAAGCACTTTCGTCTGCAGTAATTTTAGAATCAATCGATATGCCTGACCAATCACAGGTCAATGCTTCTATTAGTACGGTGTTTTTGGGATTGGGTTTACAAGAACTTGCAAAAAATAAAAAATCATCCTGGGGATTTAATTATGGATACACGAATGTGTGGCCTTATTTCCAAATTGTAAAACAGGGGGTTGATTATTTCAGAATCCCTGAGTTTCATTCTGCCGATGCCAATTTTAGAATCAAAACAAAAACAGGCGGCATCATTAAATACTATACCACGTTTAGTCATAATCAACTCGGATTACGCAGACCCGATATCGACAGTTTATTATTGAAAGATGCATTTAGTTTAACCAATTATAACTGGTACAATAATTTGAGCTGGCGAGAGAATTTAGGCAACGGCTGGAAAATGAACCTGGGCTTGGGTTATAGCACAGACCATAACAACATCAATCAAAATGTACAGAACCAGCAAAATCAAAATATAGTAACCGGACTACCCTATATCGATACTAAGAATTTTGTACTAGAAAATAAATCAGACCTATCGCAAATTAAATTGGTGTTCGATAAAAGAATCTCTGGTATTAGTGTGATCCGCTTTGGAACTGAATACATGTATGCTTATT
>JAPLEO010000037.1 GCA_026391125.1 Bacteroidota bacterium | reverse complement strand
TTGGCTACTTCACAAGCTGTTTTTTTAATCACCCACGATGTTAGGTGCGATACCATGTTAATGGGATGGGTCATGTTGAGTATCTGGCAATTGGCAGCATGGTTTGAATCTGGCAAATGGAAATACTTCATAGTGGCATTCGTGGCTATTGCTGGAGGGATGATGACGAAAGGTCCTATTGCTTTAATCGTACCCTTATTAGCTTTCGTTCCCCATTTTGTGTTACGCAGAGATTGGAAACAATTTTTTAGATGGGAATATTTAGTGGGCCTGCTCATGATAGCCGTTTTATTGATCCCAATGAGTATCGGATTGTATTTGCAATATGATCTGCATCCAGGTAAAATAATTTATGGAGTACCTATCAAATCAGGATTAAGATTTTATTATTGGACACAAAGTTTTGGAAGGTATACAGGCGAGAATGTATTTCATGAGATGAGCTATTTTACTTTTTTATTGGAAAATATGCTTTGGAGCTTTTTACCTTGGATCGTATTTTTTTTAGTAGCATTAATCATTCGGTTTAGAGACATTTTGTTAAGTCGTTTTTGGCTCCGGCAAAATCAGGAATGGATCAGCGTGGGAGGTTTTGTGTTAACTTATTGTGTGCTTGCTAGAAGTCAGGCTCAATTGCCCCACTATATTTTTGTGGTATTCCCATTAGCTGCAATAGTTACAGCTGTTTTTCTATATCAATTATTTTTTGGCAATGAATGGAAATGGGTAAAAAATATTTTACAAGCACTCCATGTTTTTCTTTTTGCTGTATTATGGATCGCAGCAATGGTAGCCATGCGCGTACCATTTAAAGAAGTTAGCCTGGTTGTATTTGTTCTTTCGATCATCGGTTTTGTCGTTTATCTCTTCATTTTATTCAATGGTCGTAAATGGTTTAGGTTAACGCCAGTTTTAGTATTAAGTTTTTATACTGTTATTGGCGTGAATTTATTTTTAAGCACTAATTTCTATCCGAATTTGCTTAAATATCAAATGGGAAATTCAGCAGCAGATTTCATCAATAGTTCTACTTTAAATAAGGCAACTATTTTTGTTTATGGTCCGCTCGATAGTCGCGCATTACATTTTTATGGCCAACACATTTTTGAGCATCGATATACAAAAGAAGATGCAAAAACGAACGACATCTTGATTGCTTCAAGAGATAGCATTCCATCACTTCAAGTGAAATTTCCTAATTTATTAGTGCTTCAAAAAGGCCCCAATTTTCCAGTAAGTATGTTAACAGCAACGTTCTTAAATCCTGCTACCCGCGAATTGGAAATGCCTTATTATGTAATTGTTGATTTGGATGGCAAACCGTAAATTCATGGCAATTCATTAGATTTGGAGCATAACATGGCAGAAGTATTTATCATTTTAGGGCTAATCATTATCAATGGTCTCTTCTCAATGGCAGAGATAGCATTGGTTTCGGCACGTAAAGCTAGATTAGAAGCGCAGGCGCAAAAGGGCGATCTAGATGCTCAAAAAGCACTGGAATTGGCCAACAACCCAGACTCATTTTTATCTACTGTTCAGATTGGAATCACGCTAATTGGGATATTAACAGGTATCTATTCTGGGGATAGTTTTAAAAAACCTTTGCAAGAATGGTTGGCAAATATTGATTTGTTGAAACCTTATAGTGGCACGCTCGCAACGGTTGTTATCCTAATCATTATTACTTATTTATCGCTGGTATTGGGCGAATTGGTTCCAAAACGTCTTGGATTAAGCAACCCAGAAGGGATTGCTAAGAAAGCAGCTGGTCCCATGAGTATCATTTCATGGATCACACACCCTTTTGTTTGGTTGTTGATGGGGTCTTCTAATTTATTAGTACGCCTTTTAAATGTGAAAACAAATGAGAATCAGGTTACGGAAGAAGAAATTAAAGCCATCATCAGTGAAGGAACCGAGCATGGTGCGATAGAAGAGGCAGAACAGGAAATTATTGAAAGGGTATTTCATTTAGGGGATAGAAATATTACTTCATTGATGACACATAGGAGTGATATCGTTTGGATCGATAGTAGTAAATCGGTAGCAGAGATCAAACAAATCATGGGAGAAATAGTACATTCTGTTTATCCTGTTTGTGAAGGTGAAGTTGACAGGATTGTAGGTGTGGTGGCTATCAAAGATTTTATCATTTCTGATGAACAAGTGCTGGTGAAGAATATTATGAAACCCGCCATGTATGTGCCTGAAAACAATTCGGCCTATCAGGTTCTAGAAAAATTCAAAGCCACTAAGATTCATCATTGCTTTATTGTTGATGAATATGGTACGGTTTTGGGAATGATAACGTTGAATGACATATTGGAGGCGATTGTTGGAGATATTCCTCAACAGGAAGACGAGTCATTCGAAATTGTTGAAAGAGAGGATGGATCCTATTTGGTTGATGCACAAATTCCATTCTATGATTTTCTTACTTACTTCGACAAAGCGGAATGGATGAAAGAGGGCGATCAAGACTTTGATACCCTTGCAGGTTTCATCATTCATGAGCTAGAAAAAATTCCTCAAACAGGAGAGAAGCTTTCTTGGAAAATATTCGAATTTGAAGTGATTGATATGGACCACCACAGGATTGATAAACTTTTGGTCACTACAGATGTGGAACCGAAGGAAAAGTGAGGAGTGAGGAGTGAGGAGTGAGGAGTGAGGAGTGAGGAGTGAGGAGTGAGAAGTATTAAATGGAAAACGTTAGCCCCGGCTTTCAAGCTGGGGATCTTAATTTAAATATTTAAAAATCAAAACTGGTATTCGTTTTAGGGTAGTCTAGTTTATAACTTTTTTCTGCTCCATTGGCTTTTACGTGAATGATATTGCTTTGCAAATCCTTGAAATCGTATAACAAATTACAGTTCACTTCCAATTTTTTTAGCGTTGTTATTTTAGGTACTTCTGCATATACCCAAACACTTTCGTTTTGAATTTCATAACCTACATAATTCACGGTAACGGGCTGACCGTTTATTTTCAATTGAATTTTCTGATTGATATAATTGCTGATTTGTTTATCGAGTAATGCTTTATCCTTCGGAATAGCAATGTCTACTTTTGTACTACTATATTTTTGAAGTGTTTGTTCCAGGTCTGGTGTAAATATCCGAATACTTAGTTCAACAGCACCCTCTTTCGTATTATGATTTATATCTATAACAGAAACATAAAATGGGTGCATCAGGGCTATGAAAGCCATTGTAAGCCATTGAACCATACTATTTGCCATTCAACACTATATTTTTTTACACTACAAATGTCATGATTAATTTGATACCTCTTTATGAATGATTTTAGTCTTTATTTAGAAACCGGTTTTCAGCATATTGCGAATTGGAGAGGAAATGCTTCGATACTTCAGCAACTTGCCGCCATCCCAACAAGCGATCATATCCTCTTTTTAATTGCCCTCACCATTCGATACCAATTTTCAGAGTGGAAGAAAATTTTGATCCTGGTTACTGCTTTTACAATTGGTCATAGTATTACCCTTGCTTTAAGTGTGTTGAGTATTGTTCATTATTCTATAAACTGGATCGAATTTTTAATTCCAGTTACTATTTTAATCACAGCCTTTAGCAATCTATTTGTGAAGAAATTTGTGTTTAAAACCAAGTTTCCGCCAATCTACTATATGGCCCTATTTTTTGGGTTGATTCACGGACTAGGATTTAGCAGTTACTTGAAAAGCATACTTGGAAGGGATCAAAATATTGTATCGCCATTGTTAGCCTTTAATCTTGGTCTAGAATTCGGACAAATTTTGATTGTTTTAATCATTTTAATATTGTCGTTTATTTTTGTTCAGTTAATTAAAATTAATAGGAGAGAATATCTTTTATTTGTAAGCGCTGCCGTATTCGCGTTGGCTTTAAATATGGCATTGGATCGGATTCACAGTTTATAATTTCTAAACTATACAGCTATGAGAAAATTAGGATTTTTGTGTTTGCTCTTGGTCTGTGTTTGCAGCTTGCAGGCTCAGGATATCAAGAACAATCCAACTTCAAACCATGGTAACAGGTTTGAGCAATTGGGTACGATACTACCCACTCCAAACGAGTATCGCACAGCCAGTGGTGCTCCAGGTACCAAGTACTGGCAACAAAGAGTTGATTACAATATCAAGTGTGAATTGGATGAACCCAATTTCATGTTGAAAGGAAGTGAAACTGTCACTTATTTCAATAACTCGCCTGATGTTTTAACCTACCTATGGTTACAGCTTGATGAAAATGAACATAGCACAGTAAATAATGCTGGCTATCAATCTTCCTCAACAATGGGTAAGCAATTGTCAACAACCCAAGTAGATAACCTTCTTTCTGCGAGTCAAGACAATGGTTATGGTGATATTATCACTAAACTCACTGACGTAACAGGTAAGGCATTGAAATATACCATCAACAAAACAATGATGCGTGTTGAATTGCCAACTGCTTTAAAGCCAGGTCAGAAATTTGTATTCAACCTTGATTGGCATTACAAAATATCAAACCGTATGGTAATGGGTGGTCGTGGAGGATATGAAATGTTCCCTGAAGATGGAAACGCATTCTTTACAATGGCACAATGGTATCCTCGTTTGTGTGTGTATAGCGATTTTCAGGGTTGGCAACACCACCAGTTTACTGGTCGTGGAGAGTTCGCGCTTACATTCGGAAACTTTAATGTAGCGATGACTGTTCCTGCTGATCATACCATTTTAAGTACTGGAGAAGGTCAGAACTACGCACAGGTTTTATCTCCTGCACAGTTAGCACGCTGGAACCAAGCAAACAATTCAAAAGAGCCTGTTGAAATAGTTACTTTGGATGAAGCAAAAGCTGCTGAAAAAGGAAAAAGCACAGCTAAGAAAACCTGGGTTTTCAAAGCAGATAATGTTCGGGATTTTGCATGGACAACCTCTCGTAAAATGATCTGGGATGCAATGCCAGCATATGTGGAAGGAAAGAAAGTAATGTGCATGAGCGGCTATCCGAAAGAAGCTTATGGTTTATATCGTAAGTTCTCTACCAAAGTAGTGGCACATACCATTAAGTCTTATTCTAAATTCTCTATTCCTTATCCTTACCCTGTAGCTCAAAGTATTGAAGCTGCTAATGGAATGGAATATCCAATGATTTGTTTCAATAATGGTCGCACTGAAAAAGATGGTTCATACAGCGAATCAACCAAGTTGGGCATGTTAGGTGTAATTATTCATGAAGTGGGACATAATTTCTTCCCAATGATCGTGAACAGTGATGAGCGCCAGTGGAGCTGGATGGATGAAGGTTTGAATTCATTTGTTGAATACTTAACAGAAGAATTGTACGACAATAAATATCCTTCAAGAGGTAAAGGAGCAGCCGTTCAGATCACTGGTTATATGCGCCTTCCTAAAGACCAATTGGAACCAATCATGACCAATAGTGAAAACATTATTGGATTCGGTCCAAATGCTTATACAAAACCAGCAACTGGTTTGAATATACTTCGTGAAACCATTATGGGTCGCGAATTATTCGACTATAGTTTTAAAGAGTATGCACGTCGTTGGGCATTTAAACATCCAACACCAGCAGATCTATTCCGTACTATGGAAGATGCAAGTGCGGAAGACCTAGACTGGTTCTGGAGAGGATGGTTCTTCGGAATCGAGCCTTGTGATATTGCTATTGATTCTGTACGACACGGTGTATATGATCCGAATATGGCAGCTAGTGTAATGCAGATGGGTGGAAGAGGTGGAGCACCTCAACAAGGGCCTTCAGATGGAATGGTTTCTTTAGCAAAACCAATGCTTACTGATGATGATCTTTCTAAACAAAGAAACAGAGCAGATAAGAACATTGTATTTCTAGTAGACGTGGATACAACACTTAGAGATTTCTACTGGCGTTATGCAAGAGGATTGGAATCTTATGATTCTACAAAGTATAAAGTAACTCCAGTTGTAAATACCCCTGAAGTAATGGATGATGCCACAAAAGCAAAATATGCCAATGTGAATTTGTATGAGATCACATTCTCAAATAAAGGCGGATTGGTCATGCCATTGATCGTTGAATTTACTTTTGAAGACGGTACTAAACAAGTTGAGCGTATACCAGCACAGGTTTGGCGCATGAACGAAAATAAAGTGGTGAAACTGTTCGTAACAACTAAAAAAGCAACCGGAATTAAGTTAGATCCATATCGCGAAACAGCTGATATCGATGAAAACAATAATACCTGGCCGAAATTGAATGCTGGTGAACCAAGTAAGTTCGCCATCTTTAAAGCAAGAACTGGTGCCGGAAGAGGCCAGAGTTCAGGAATTAACCCAATGCAAAAAGCAATGGAGAAGAAGAAGTAAGAACAATATTGTTTGAATATTTTCTTGAATATTAAAGTCACTTGATTAATTTCAAGTGACTTTAATTTTTTATGCCATGAAGAAATTGCTTTTAGGCAGTATACTACTGCTTTGTTTAAGAATCTGTTTTGCAAGTGTTGACACCGTAAGTATTTATAGTAATAGTTTGCACAAACAAGTGAAGTTTGTGATCGTGCAACCCAAACAAAATAAAACTGCCCTACCAACTGTTTATTTATTGCACGGGTATAGTGGCAATTATGCAGGATGGGTGAATCTCGCTCCCCAGTTACAGGATAAAGCAGATCTGTTGCAGATCAATATTGTTTGCCCCGATGGTGCTAATAGCTGGTATTATGATAGTCCCATTGATTCAACCATTCGCTATGAATCTTATATCATCAAAGATCTGGTTCCTTATATCGATCAACACTATTCAACCATTGCAGATAAATCAAAACGTGCTATTACAGGATTGAGTATGGGTGGGCATGGCGGTCTTTATCTCTCCATTCGTCATACTGATATTTTTGGTGCGGGTGGAAGCACTAGTGGTGGTGTTGATATTCGCCCCTTCCCAAATAATTGGGAAATAAAAAAAGCATTGGGAGAATATGAAAAAAACCAATCGCTATGGGATTCGAATACTGTGATGACCTTGGTAGAAGGATTAAAGAACAATCAACTAAAAATCATAGTTGATTGTGGGTTGGATGATTTCTTTTTGAAAGTAAATAGAAGCTTGCATGAAAAATTGCAGGCATTAAAGATCGATCATGATTATATCGAAAGACCAGGAGCACATAATGCTGCCTATTGGAAAAATAGTATCGATTATCAGTTACTGTTTTTTAAAAAATATTTCGATAGTAAAAACTAAAAAAAGCAACCCTATATGGAGTTGCTTTTTGAAAATGCAAGCCGGTATAAACAACTGCCCCTAGTCGCTATATCTGCCACCTGCATTAACCCAGTCTGTATATATTTTTAGATCTGAAGCACTAAGTTTTCCTGATTGAGGCATAAAACTTGGGCTGCCATCAACAACGCGTTGCTTTATTAAGGCTTTGTTTGCAATTACATTACAATCAACACTCCAGTCTCTTCCGGCACTAGAGCCGGCACCAGAATGACAGCTAGAACATTGTGCTTGAATTAAACTCTTTACTGCAGAAAATAACGGTCCAGCAGTTGTTTGCGTAACTGTAACTTTTGTAGATTGAACACATCCTGCAGCATCTTTCGCTGATATAGTATGGTCACCCGATTTAACGTTATTGAAATCTGTTGAAGCATCAAAACTTCCACCATCAATACTAAATGTAAACCCAGTACTACCAGATGCACTAACTGAAACTTTTGCACCAGTACAAGGGTCTGCAATAGTTGCGGTACCTGTTACTGTGATTGTTTTTCCAGCACATGCATCTGTTGGAGTGGTAGGTGTAGTTGGGGTGGTTGGTGAAGTGGGAGCACTACCACCTTTACTACAAGCGTTTAATAAGATTAAGATCGAAAGCAATGCTGCTGCAGCATTTGCGAATAGTTTTAATTTTTTCGTTTTCATTGATATAGTTATGGTTACTAATGAAAACGAGATATTTACTTTTTAGGTTGCTTGTATTGTACAGAAAAATTTAAACCGAAACTACTCAATTGTATATTGCCATATCCAACCCCACCTAGTGGTAGTTTTGCATAAGGTTCAATGATAGTTGAAATGTTTTTTCCAATCGTTTTTTCAACACCTGCAGAAATATGTAGCAATGCAAACAAATGTTGATCGTTTGAATTATAATTTGCAGAACGGGTATAATATTGGTTATTTAACTCGTAGAGATAATTATAATTTTCTGCTTTCATAAAATAAGAGGATGTGCCAATACTTACGAAAGTGTTTGATTTGCCACTGCTATTGAAATGGTATGTTCCGATAATTGGGATATCCCACATTTTACAATAACCATCCACTGTTTCAAAATTGTAATAACTAGCCCAGCTTCCCTTTGGAGGATTAAAATCTGCCCCATTCAATTTGTAATTCTTTTGTGTATACACTACTCCGGTTTGTACAGACCAATGCTTATTAAAACGGTACCCAATAGTTGCGCCAATATTATATCCCGGTTTGGATGCGTAACTATATTTAACGGTACTTACATCTACACCACCAACTAGGCCAACAAAAAATCCTTTCTTATTTTTCGGACTGATAAAAACAGATTTATTACCATTGTCTGCGATTGGTTCCACAGCTGATACGGCAGAAGGATGAATAGTATTGACAGTATCAATTTGACTTGTTTGAATAGTGGTAGTTGGTTTTTCGGATACCGTATTTGAAACGATAGCAACTGCCGCGTTATTATTATTCACTTGATTTTCCTTGGCTAAAACCTCTATTGAATTAGTCTTAGAAGGTTCTTCAAGCAATTCGTTTTTGTGCACTATTGATTTTGATGAAACCTCAGTTTTGTGGTTGAGCTGAGCCAGCTGAATGTTCGAATTTATAATGGGTGACAATGAGATATTTTGGCCTGTTTTGTTTTCAGTTTCAATAGGTTGTTGTGTAGGAGTTGGGTTAGTTATTTTTAATTCTTTAACCGTTGAATTTTGGATTGGTTGGTTTTGATTAGAATTCATAAAATAGAAGCCAAGGCCAATTGCTAACAGGCCTGGGAAAATCCACCAGATGAATCCAAATCTTCTTTTTTTCTGCTGCGGCAGTTCTCTGTCCAGCACACGCTGCATCATATCCCAATTGCCAGCACTAGGAGCCTCATAGGCTTCTGCTGCCGATCTGGTTATTTGATCCAGTTCATTATCGTCTTCAAAACTATGCATAACGTTTATACTCTTTTTTGTCAATGATCAGTTTCCTTAAATTCTGACGTGCTTTCGATAAATTTGACTTTGAAGCACCTACACTTATTTTTAGTTGATCCGCAATTTCATCGTGACTATATCCCTCAATAACAAACAAATTGAATACCGTTCGATAAACTGGCGATAATAATCTAATGGCTTGAATGATTTCTTGATAGGCTATTTTGTCAAGTCCAGTTTCTTGTTGATCTTTTTGTTGGTCTTTCTCATGACTTAGCTCGTAACTCACTAATTTGAGCTGGGTTTTTCTCAAATGATCGATACAGGTATTTACAATGATTCGTTTAAACCAACCCTTGAGAAGCGCTTCAGGATCGCTTTGTAAACTATAATTGAATTGCTGTATGTTTTTAAAAAGCTTTACGAATGACTCACTCACCAATTCTTCAGCTTCATGAAGATTGCTGATGTAACGGAAGCTAATTTTTAGGGCATAAGCATGTAGCCATTGGTACATTTTCCTTTGGCTATTTCGATTGTTCTGACAACAACCCTTTATCAGGCTAGTTATTTCCGGTATTTCTTGGGGCAATGTTCTAAAATAACTGGTATGAAGTAATTTTTCTTCCAATTTTTGGTGTTCTCTTATCGCAATACGATACAACTACCAATTTGGTTGCTTTTAAAGGATAAATTACCCTGTTTTTCCGTCTCTGACGGTGATTTTTTTCTTATTCTTGTTCTTTTTGTCAAATTCCTCTACCTCTTTAGGCTTGACTTTAGTTTTATCGGCTGGTTTAGCATCTGTACTATCTGAAGCAGTGTTTACTACATTTTTGTTGCTAAGTTCTTGATTACCAGTCTGTAACTCGTCAAGCACATAGGTCTCGATTTTTAGGATATTTCCGTAACTGGGGTTATAATATTTCCAAGTGCCATGCTTTAGAGAATTACCCTCATTCTTTACGATCACTTTCTCAAATCGATCAGGATATTTAGGGTCGGGCACATCAATGGTATCGATTGCCTTGGCAGGATTCAAAGCTCTCCAACTTTCTTCTCGCTCTAGGCCCACCAAACTAAAATAGGAACACTTACCGTTTTTATTTCCCCATCGATAGTTCTCGATGGCCATCAAATCGCCCATTAAATTGAACCTTCTCCAAGTGCCCTCTTTGCGACTATTCACAAAACTGCCTTCCTCCTCATATCCTGGTTCTCCACGTAATGCATCCACATGAACTACCCATTGCCCACGCATGGTTCCATTGGTCTCTTTACAATTTAAAGTATCACCCTTTGAGCTGATTTTATAAGTTCTGCATTGACCAAAACTGCCGGTATAAATTAATAGGATTAACGGTATGAATAATAAGCGCATTATGACTAAATTGTTCTTCGAATTTACCATAAATTAATATGCGCATGAGAAAATTAACTTTTGCATTACTAGTACTATTTGCACTTTCTAGTAATGCTCAGATCAAGCCTACTTCAGCTTCTGATCGTTTAAAATCAATCGATCAAAAGAAATCCCTATTAAAAAGTTCCTTAGTAAATCAAATCGGATTTAAAAATATCGGACCAAGCATTATGAGTGGAAGGGTAGTTGACATCGATGCAAATCCTGTTGACCCTACCGAATTTTATATTGCGTATGCTTCTGGTGGAGTTTGGTATACTAATAATAACGGACAAAGTTTTACCTCGATTTTTGATTCAGAAAATACATTGACGATAGGAGATATCGCAGTTAACTGGCAGTCTAAAATTATCTGGGTAGGTACTGGTGAAGTAAATAGTAGCCGTTCCTCTTATGCTGGAATAGGTATGTATAAATCTACAGACCTTGGTAAGCATTGGGAATATCTTGGATTACCAGAAAGTCATCATATTGGAAAAATTCAATTGCATCCAACTGATCCGAATACTGTTTGGGTAGCTGCACTTGGACATTTATTTTCATTCAATAAAGAACGTGGCGTATATAAAACAACCGATGGTGGAAAATCATGGAAACAGACTTTAGCAGTGGATGATAAAACTGGTGCTGTTGATCTTGAAATGAATCCACAAAATCCGAACGAATTGTATGCTGCGATGTGGTATAGAACCAGAACCGCTTCTAATTTCGAAGAGGGTGGTAAAACCAGTGGCATTTATAAAAGCGTTGATGGAGGTAACAATTGGTCGCTCCTTACAACTGCTGGAAGCGGTTTCCCAACAGGGGATATTGTAGGAAGAATTGGTCTTGCAATCTCGCCAAAAAATCCGAATGTGGTGTATGCTGTGTTAGATAACCAAGCGCACCTGCCTGATACTGCAAAGAAAAATTTAGATACTTCGCGTTATACCATTCAAGATTTTAAAAATTTAAACAAGGAACAATTCCTTGCACTGGATGATAAAAAATTAGGTTCATTTGCTAGCTCAAGAAGAAATGGCATTCCTGCAAAATACACAGCTACTGTTCTGAAGGATTTAGTTAAGAATGATAAATTGAAGCCTACTTGTATATGGGACTTTTTATTTGATGCAAACACAGCTATGACTGAAACACCCATTACCGGTTGTGAAGTGTATCGTAGTGAAAACAATGGACAAAGCTGGAAAAAAGTAAATGATAATTCCATTCCCGGTGGTTTCTATAGCACTTATGGGTATTATTTTGGAAAGATCTTTGTTAGTCCGACTAACG
The DNA here is from genome assembly GCA_026391125.1 of Bacteroidota bacterium. Taxonomy (GTDB): domain Bacteria; phylum Bacteroidota; class Bacteroidia; order Chitinophagales; family Chitinophagaceae; genus Sediminibacterium. The sequence continues at coordinate 17,739 of JAPLEO010000037.1, read as the reverse complement.
AAAACAAATTATTCATCACTGGATTAATGGCAATGATGAGTAAAGACGGCGGTAAAACTTTTCAGAATATCAGTAAGGAAACGGTACACTCTGATCACCATGTGATTTGGATCGATCCTGCAAAAGATAGTCATATCATTAATGGTAATGATGGTGGGTGTAATATTTCTTACGATGATGGTGCACATTGGTTCAAAGCCAATACACCTGCAGTAGGGCAGTATTATAATATTGCAGTTGACAATGCAAAACCTTATAATGTATATGGTGGGTTACAGGACAATGGAACTTGGTTCGGACCAGGTAACAACCGCGAGACCTACAATTGGTATGCTTCAGGAAACAATCCATTCCAATCAATCAATGGTGGAGATGGAATGCAGGTGCAAGTTGATCTGCGCGATAATAAAACAATATACAGTGGTTCACAATATGGTTCTTATTCTCGTCAGAATTTAGCAACCAAGGAAGTGAAATTCATAAAGCCTTCGAACGATTTGGGCGAACCTCAATTTAGATTCAACTGGCAGTCACCCATTTTATTAAGCAAGCATAATTCAGATGTATTTTATTATGGTTCCAATAAATTTCACCGTTCATTTAATAAGGGCGATAGTTTGCCTGCAATCAGTGCCGACTTAACAACCAATCCTGCACAAGGAGATGTGCCATTTGGTACATTATCTACGATCAGTGAAAGTCCGTTGAAATTCGGTTTGATCTATGTAGGTACCGATGATGGTAACGTGCAATTAACGAAGGATGGTGGATATACTTGGACACTCATCAATAAAAAACTTCCAAAGGGTTTATACGTGAGCCGCGTGATTGCAAGTGCCTATCAAGAGAGTAGAGTATACTTAAGTTTGAACGGGTTTAGAAATGATAATTTTCAACCTTATTTATATGTGAGTGAAGACTACGGATCTACATGGAAACAAATTGGTAAAACACTGCCGAATGAACCAATTAATGTAATCAAAGAAGATCATTTAGTGGATGGATTATTATATGTAGGAACCGATGGTGGTTTATATGTGAGCACTGATGCTGGTGCTAATTTTATGGCATGGGATAAAGGCTTACCATTTAGTGTGCCAATACACGATATCGTTACACAGCCTCGTGAAAATGAGATCATCTTAGGAACTCATGGTCGTAGTTTATATGTTGGTAAACTCGATGATGTACAACGACTCGTAAAAGATCCTGAATTCAAGAATAAGAAACAGGCAGAAATAGAAAAGACTGACAAATAAAGTAAAAATTCAAAAGTCGAAATTCAAAATTCAAAAAATATAGCCCCGAGATTTCGAGGGCTATTTTTTTTGAAGGATCCAAAGGTCTTGTCCCCCGAATTTCTCAGGATATATTGATCCATCATAAAAGGATTTGATATCAAAATCAGGCTCAATAATTTTTTTGAAATAGGTTTCTGTCACATACATAGTATCATTACGATCGCCAGATTGTACTAAATGATTTTTGTGAAAGGCTTTTTCAAAAAATCCATTTTCAGCTAATTGTTTTTTCTCTTTTTGCAATAATTGCGAATGGAAAAAACTTCCGTGGGTGGTAATTAATAAGATGCTACTGGGTTTAATGATTCTTTGTAACTCAACCATCCATGCATCTTGCAATTTTGATGTGAGATGGGTAAATACTGAAATGCCATAAACCAAATCGAAATAATTTGCAGGATAGTCTGTTGGTGGATCTGAACTGATCAATGAAAAGTGTACGTCCTTGATATTTTGATGATCCCAGTCGATCATCTTTTGATTTATGTCAGCGCCATATAATAAAGCATAGGGATTGTATTGATGCAAATGTTGAGTGATCCTTCCTGTGCCGCAACCCCAGTCTAGTATGGTTGGCATTTCTTCAGGGATATATTCTCTGGTCCAATCCAATATTTCCTTTGCAGCCAGATTCCCATCTGCGAAATATTTTTGATAATCTAATTGAAATGTTTCAAATAAATATTCATCTGGAGGAATCGCTAAAGAAGGGTTATTTTTTTTGAATTGCTGGTTCTTTAAAAAATGTAGGAGTTTTTTAAACTTGAAATGTGCTCGCTTACCTAGGCTTGCAGTGGCCGTCTTTTCTAGAATTTTTTTAAAACCTGTTTTAATAGCTGTCATATGCTAGTATTGCAATTGACGCTGATACATTTGAATGGCATTTTCATATCCTAAGTAAAGTGCATCACATACCAACGCATGGCCAATACTTACTTCATCTAACCAAGGAATATGGTGTTTGAAAAATTTCAAATTATCTAGATCCAGGTCATGTCCGGCATTGATACCTATTCCTAATTCGTGCGCTTTCTTTGCTGCTTCCACATAATGACCGATAGCATTGGCTCTTTCGCCTTTTGCATATTGTGTGGCATAACCTTCGGTATATAATTCAATGCGATCAGTGCCAGTTAATGCGGCAGCTTCTACCATTTCTACAATCGGGTCTACAAAAATGGAAACCCTGATTCCTGCAGTTTTGAACACCTGTATTATTTCAATCAAATATTCTTTGTTTTCAATTGTATTCCAACCATGATCACTTGTAAGCTGACCAAGTGTATCAGGCACCAATGTCACCTGATCTGGTTTGGTTTCTAATACCAGATCTACGAATTTTTGTTCTCTGGAATTCCCTTCAATATTAAATTCTGTGGTAATGATATTTTTGATTTCTCGCACGTCTGCATACCGGATATGACGTTCATCAGGGCGAGGGTGAACTGTTACGCCATTCGCACCAAAACGCTCTGCATCCATGGCAGCTTTCACTACATCTGGATTATTACCCCCACGACTGTTGCGGATGGTAGCAAATTTGTTGATGTTTACACTCAATTTTGTCATGTTACAAAGATAAGCAGATTCTACAAGTCTTATTAATGGCTAACTTTGTGTTACTTATTTTAGAAAGAACCTTGAATTTTAATAGAATATGGCTTATGCATCATTAGAAGAATGTTTAAATGATTTAGAAGCGCAAGGGCAGCTAATCAGGGTGAAAGAAGAAGTTGATCCCTATTTAGAGATGGCAGCGATTCATTTAAGGGTCTATGAGGCCAAGGGCCCAGCATTATTATTCGAAAATGTGAAGGGCTCTAAATTTAGAGCAGCATCCAATATTTTTGGAACGATCGAACGGAGTAAATTCATTTTTCGAGACACCCTTTCCTCGGTTCAAAAATTGGTGGTATTGAAAGGCGATCCAATCAAAGCTATTAAGCATCCTTTCGACAATTTTACTACTGGATTTGCAGCAATGAAAGCATTGCCACTGAAGAACGCTGCTAAGCAGCCGATTTTTTACGAAGAAATAAAAATTACAGACCTTCCATTGATTCAACATTGGCCAATGGATGGGGGAGCTTTTGTTACCCTGCCTCAAGTATATTCAGAAGACATTGATCAGCCCGGAATCATGCAATCAAATCTTGGAATGTATCGCATCCAATTAACGGGGAACAATTATGTCCCTAATCAAGAAATTGGATTGCACTATCAATTGCACCGAGGTATCGGTGTGCATCAAACAAAAGCAAATCGAAAAGGCCTTCCATTAAAAGTAAGTTGTTTCGTGGGTGGACCACCAGCGCATACCGTAGCTGCAGTTATGCCTTTGCCTGAAGGTATCAGTGAAATGACTTTTGCGGGAGTACTAGGTGGAAGAAGATTTAGATATGCTTATGCCGATGGTTTTGGAATTAGTACCGATGCAGATTTTGTGATCACAGGTGAAGTATTTCCTGGTGATAATAAACCCGAAGGTCCGTTTGGAGATCACTTAGGATATTATAGTTTAACGCATCCTTTTCCGGTATTGCGCGTGCACAAAGTATATGCGAAGAAAAATGCGATCTGGCCATTTACAGTTGTGGGAAGACCACCTCAGGAAGATACCAGTTTCGGAGAATTGATTCATGAAATTTCTGGTGCTGCCATTCCGATGGAAGTGCCCGGATTAAAAGAAGTGCATGCAGTAGATGCTGCAGGTGTTCATCCATTATTATTAGCAATTGGTAGTGAAAGGTATACCCCTTATTTGCCTACTAAACAGCCAGCAGAATTGTTAACTATTGCTAATCATGTATTGGGCACAGGTCAGTTAAGCCTTGCGAAATTTTTATTCATCACTGCCGATGATACCAATCAATTATCTACGCATGATGTTTCTGCTTTTATGCAATACCTTTTAGAGCGAATCGACTTTACGAGAGATATTCATTTTTATACCAACACCACCATTGATACACTAGATTATTCTGGTACAGGTATCAACACTGGAAGTAAAGTGGTGTTTGCCGCATATGGTAATGTAATAAGAAAATTAACGAAAGAAGTACCTGCTGTTTTGCAGGAATTGAATGGATTTGAAAATCCTTCCTTGATTATGCCTGGCGTAATTGCTTTAAGTGCAAAAAAATATATGAATGAAGCACAAGCCTTAGAAGAGATTGCTTCATTAAATGCACAGGTGTCTGAAAAAGTAACTCAATTAAATGACGTTGCTATGATTGTATTATGTGATGATGCAGCATTTACCTCAGCCAACTTGAATAATTATTTATGGGTGACTTATACCCGTTGTAATCCTTCGCATGATATACATGGCATTGATGCATTTACAACACATAAACACTGGGGTTGTAATGGACCACTGATCATTGATGCCCGCATCAAACCACATCATGCACCTCCAGTTATAAAAGATCCTGAAGTAGAAAAAAGAATTGATCGATTATTTGAAAAGGGTGGTAGTTTATACGGCGTACTTAGTTAAATATTTTATTGAAACGCAGCCGCAGAGCCAACTTCAATCCAGGTATGATCTGCCAGTAATTGAACTGAAGAAAGGTATTGTTTAAACGGACCAGCTCCGCCCCATTCTTGTGGAGCAACCAGCGAAAGTATATGCGTATGATCTCTTTTCTCGTATAAGTGATATACTTGTCCGATCTGTGGTTTGAAACTCAATTTCGCTTCATAGATCATTAAACTCAATTCTTTGCGCTTTCTAATTTCCTGTGCTTGTTTTGCAAGCAGTTCAATTTGCTGACGAATCTGATTGAGTTGCATATTGGTTTGATCTTCCATGGCACTTAAAGCCTTATGCTTAATCACTCCTTCTTTAGTAGGTCTGATAGCTACGCTTTCAACAGATGAAGCATAGGGTAAGACACTCATTTGTTTATGGTAGATCTCAGTATTAGTGAAAGCTTCAGATTCTTTATTAAATCCTTCATGAGTGATGCGTAAATATCCGTTCGACAGAATTTCATGCGTAACCGTTAAGATTTTTTTATCTTCTTTAAAAAATATACAACGAATCGTTGAAGCATTGATGATGATGGCCTGTACTGAATCGGCAATTTCCTGGTTTTCGAATGGACGAATCTCATCGTCTGGGGTAATTTCATACTGACTATAAAATGCTTCATTCTCAACACTTACCCAATTGATGCTGATCATTAAATGATGACCATTTTTAACAGATTCAATTTTATAATTACCCGATTTTGGAGCAAGCCCAAATTGGAAATCACATTTTTCTGGAAACAATTGCCAGCTCGCTAAAAAATTATATGCTTGTACCATACTATAAATTGCAGTAGATGAATGCCTGCCCTTTCTTAACAATCAGCAAAGTTAAAGGTTGTATGTTGGAAAAGAAAAAGCCAACCTTTAAGGGATTGGCTTTTTAATAGTATAATCAATAATTATTTTATATGCACGTCCACTTTATTATCTCCCCATAACAATGTAACTGTACCTGACTTGTCAATTGTAAACGTCATTCTTTCAGAAAAGGCTTCTGCTTTTGCGCCTTTTACAGTTACGCGTAAAACATCATCAGCTTCCTTGTATTGAAATGCACCCCATTGTTTCCAAGTTTTATTGAAAATGATCGTCCATTCACCTTTGTTTACAATAGAGAATAAACCATATTTACCTGCAGGCAATGATTTTCCCTCAACCATAATATCTTTATCTGATTCAAAGACGGTAGCATCGTTTGCGCCAGTACGCCATACTTTTCCTTCCATCGGTTCAAGGTCTTTACCAATTGTGCGGCCTTTGACAGCTGGCTGACTATAATCAATACTAATAGTTGCACCCGAGCCAATAACGGTAGTAACCTTAGCTGGGGGACTAGGCATTTTTGATTTATCGTCTTGTGCGAAACATGATTGACTAAATAATAAACTGCCCAATAATGTGATTGCTAATAGCTTTTTCATATCTGTGATTTTGAGGCAATATAGGGGTAATTCGGAAAAAAATAAGGTCAATTGTATAAATGGTTTAATTGTTGACAGCAAAGTCGGGCTTAGCAATATATTGACTATTGTATTTAAATCTAAGTGCAGTATTAAAAACTATATTCCAAACATTCATGGTGCCAACTGCCCGTGGGTAGTAAAAGGCGCGTAGCTCCATGGTGCCGAATACTAAGTTTTCATTCCTAGTTCGCACTCCCGCTCCAACCGAAGTGTATATATCGCCTTCTTTGAACGTTGAACCGTTTGATCTTAGATAGCTGATATTCGTAAATCCAAAGGGAGCAAAACTAAATCCGAAAAACTTCCAAGTGTTATAAAAAACAGATTCATAGTTTCCAGTAATTCTAGTTGAAGCTTGAATGGTTGGATCATTTACTTCAGGTAATCCGTAAATGCCAGAAATACGCAAAGGGTCGTTCAGTTTGGTGTTCATCAATTGAGTAATACTTCCACTTAAAAATTGTCTAGTTCTCCAACTTGTACCTTTGATCCTTCTTAGTTTTGTGAAGTATTCTGCACCTGTTAATACACTTAAATCTTGTAATTGTTTTTCTCCATAATAAGTCCCAAGTCTAAATAAGTAGTTCACATAGGCATTCTTTCTAGTGAAATAAAACCTTTGGTAGTCGAATCCTATATAGGGTCTTGATATTATATTTTTATTAGTCCAGCCGCCAGTGAACGACATTGAAAATCCTTCTGGTACGTCTTCATTTCTTCCGAAACCATAAATGAAATTGGTATGATAATAATCTTGTTCAAAAATGAATAAGGAGCCGATTACTGAAGTTAAATTGGTATACAGATTATTATAAACAGTTTTATTCAAGTTGGGAATATCTATAAAGTTCCGATACACACCTCTTAAGGCAATCAAGTGTTTCCGACGATTGGCAATTTGATCAGATAAATGTTTCTTTGCGCCAATATTATATCCAACCCACGCGTCGTGTAAACGATAGGAATATTTAAAATCTGAATTGTATAAAGAATCACTGAGATAATTGTTTGTGGTAAATCTGATGGATGATTCATAGGCGCCGGTCCAGGTACTATATGGACTAACTAAGGGAAGTTCTGCTTTTATGAAAAGTGCTGTTTCTTCTCTTCTTCCACTATTGAATGCCGGTTCGATATTACTATAGCCCACATTGATATTGATAAATGAACCCATTAGATTTCTTTTTAAATATTCAGCTCTAAATCCATAGTGAGGGGTTCTATCAAGATCAACCATGTTTCTAAATGCAATTCGGTCTCCCGTACCAACAAAGTTGTCGTCATTCACTTCAAAGTTTAAGAGCTTTTCACTGCCTAGATCTGCACTTCCACCAACTGGGAATACATCTTTACAAACAATGTAAACATCTACACGGTCGCTAGTGTTTTCTGTATTTCGAATGAGTATTTTTGCATCTTGCAAATAGCTAATATCTCTTAAGAACCTTTCATTATCTGCTACTAATGCTGGGTAAAGTGTATCTCCTTCTGAAAAGAATAAGTTGTTTTTGATAACTCGGTCGGAAGTATTGGGGTGGAGTTTATTACCAATGTCGTTAAAGAAGTTTTTTGTTTGATGTGAAGTATCGTTCACCGTACCTCCAAAGTTCAATTTTTGGATAATAATGTGACGGATCACTTTGCCCTTAAATTTACTAAAACTTGCTTCGTTCTTTTTTACGCCATCCTCAATTGAGGGTTGGTCTTTACTGCTAACTGATACAGTTTTCCCGATCTTCCCCCAGATCCCTTTTTTCTTTGCCAAAAAAAAAGAGTCGCTATTCTCAGTTGATTGGGAGCATACGATCATCGGCATCGCCAAACTAAGTAGTAGAATGGTCAACAAGGGATATATGATCGAATTTCGAAGCATTAGCACAAAGATACTTAATGTAACCTCTTACTTGCATGGCAACTAGATTGCCACTTATGGATGTTACTTGTATAATTCATTGGAAACAATTAAATTGATAACAAATTTATTGTTCGATGTAATAAAAACATCGATTTCTGCCATTATAGAAAACTTTTTTATGCAAAATTCAAGAAGACAATTCATCGCTAATGCTAGTATGGCTCTTGCGGGCTCTGCATTAATGCCAAATTCCCTGTTTGCCGCATCAAAATCTAATTTGGTGTTGGGTATACAACTATATTCTGTGCGAGATGACATGAAGAAAGATCCATTAGGCACTTTGAAACAATTAGCTGCCATGGGCTATAAAAATGTAGAACATGCCAATTATATCGACCGTAAATTTTATGGATATTCTGCAAAAGAGTTTGTGAAATTATTGAATGATTTAGGGATGAAAATGCCAAGTGGGCATACCGTAATGGGCCGCAATCATTGGGATGAATCAAAAAAAGAATTTACAGATGCTTGGAAATACACCATCGAAGATGCGGCTATTTGCGGGCAGAAATTTGTGATAAGTCCATGGTTAGATGAAACCCTCAGAAAAACTTATGATGGTCTTTTGGCTTACATGGATGTGTTTAATAAATCTGGCGAATTATGCAAAAAGTCTGGCATGAAATTCGGGTATCATAATCACAATTTTGAATTCAGCTCCGTATTAAATGGAGAGAAAGTATTTGATATCATGATCAAACATACCGACCCTAATTTGGTTGCGCAACAACTAGACACTGGTAATATGTATGGTGTTGGTGGACGCGCATTAGATATTGTAAAAGCCTATCCTGGTCGTTTTGAATTAATGCACGTGAAAGACGAAATTGCTTCAACAGTTAAAGGAGAAATGAACGATGGTTATGACAGCACTGTTTTAGGTACAGGGGTAGTAGGCGTGAAGGCAATTATTGATGAAGGAAAAAAATCGGGAGGAACTACCCATTTTATCATTGAACAAGAATCTTATCAAGATCTGACTCCTTTGGAATCTGTAAAAAGGGATTTGGCAATAATGAAAAAATGGGGCTACTAATAGCTCCATTTAACTTGCTTTTTCTAGGTACTTTTCTAAAACGACGAACTCTAGTTCTTGTTTTTTGATGCCAAATTTCGGATCAGTTGGGAAGTCTCTTTTTTCGCCTGTTTGTTGATAGCCTCTGCGTTCATAAAAAGCGATCAATTCTGTACGAACTGAAATGACAGTCATTTCAATGCAAAACTTATTTTTGCTCCTAGCAAAATCTTCTGCTGCTTGCATCATTTTTTTGCCAATCCCGGAAGCTTGAATAGTTGGCTTAACAGTAAGCATCCCTAAATAGAATTTGTTGCCTTTTTCTTCAAGACTAACACAAGCAATGATCTCATGAATCTCGTTGGTAGCTTTTAAAATAGTAAGACCAGGCTGATTGATTTGTGCTAATAGTGTAATTGGATCAGTTCTTACACCTTCTAATAATTCAGCTTCAGTTGTCCAACCTTTTTTGGAAGAATCACCTCGGTAGGCACTGTTTACAAGTAACACCAATTCATTGATATCAGCTGCAGTAACAGAAGAAATGAGTAGATCTGTATTCATTCATTAAAGATATTTCGAAAAATGTATTTTAAGAATATTGAAAAAGAAAATATCCGAAATCAGGAGGAGAATTTTTTAAGGCAGTGAAGCTTTTTAGTGTTTGACGGATTTTATATTTTCTGAAAGTAACAGCAGCTTTGCCAGTTTGACTAACGCCATTAATTCCAGCTAAACCTTGGATTGTCCATTTGAAATTTTGCTTATTTCTTAAATGCCAGTTGTATTGAAGAATGGTCCCTGTTGGGAAGATATAAGTGTACCCATTTTTAATAAAATGATAGCTATAAGCATTTTTGGTTAGGGCATTGGCCCAATCTTCCATTTTTTGTAAGGTGGTTGCGTGTGCTGGGTCTATCACATAGAACTGCATGATATCAGCCTCATTTTCTTTCACCGGGAGTAAAACACATACATGATAATTCCATTCGTTATGCAAACTTCCGGCTTCATTTTTTAAAAAATAGCTACTCAATAACCATGCTTTATAATGTGGAATGCCCCAGTGTAAAAGAAGGATAGCAATGGCTTCTGCTCGGTCTTCACAGTTATGGATATCCTTCCATAAAAACAAACGATGGTTTTGGAAGAATTCAAAAATACGATCAGCTACTTTTTTTGATACATACCAATTCTCCGATATCTCATCTGAAAGAGAAGCATCATAAATGGTATGTAGCATAGTTGATTGCATGTATTGTCTGACAGTTTAAAATTGGGCATTAAAAAAGCCATTTGAAAAAATGGCCTTTTTAAAGATTATTTTTTATTTAGTATATCCAGTTAAATCGGTATTCTAATGGTGCTTTGATGCCCGAACGTTCAGCAACTTTTCTAAATCTTTCGGGTAAGGTCATTAAATAATCTCGCCCTTTTGAGGCCGCGCTATTTAATCCGGTAATATCACCAATTTTCCATTCTTCTATTAAAGATTCCATGATATTGGTGTAATCCATGCTTGTATAAACTCCGATACGTTGTGCAGCATCACTAAAATGCGACCAGCTAGTGCTGATTTTTTCTCCTTGCTGACGTAAGAAGTGTGCAGGCATTACAATTTTTTTGCGCATCATATCTTCAAAAGCCAACATCATTTCGCTTGGGTCAACTTCAAAGATCTTTGTTACAAAACTCTTGTAAGCTTTAGCATGACGCAATTCATCGGAAGCAATTACACCACAAATTTTAGACAATTGTTCATTGCCATATTTTTTTGCAAGAGTAGCAGTTCTACGATGAGAAATATTAGTAGCTAATTCTTGGAATGAAGTGTATACAAAGTTTTTGTAAGGGTCAGTAGCTGTTCCAATATCCATTCCATCTGCAATTAAATATTGTGTACTGATTTCCATTTGTCGCATATTTACCCTTCCTGATAAATAGATGTATTTATTCAAAAGGTCTCCATGTCTATTTTCTTCAGCAGTCCACATGCGCATCCATTTACTCCAACCTTTTGGTTCTAATTTGCTAATACCTTCAATATCCATCAACCAGCTTTCATAGGTAGGAAGTGCTTCTTCGGTAATCATATCGCCCACCAAGATGGCCATATATTCGTAAGGCAATTCTTTGCATTGTGCTTGGATCTCTAGGATCTCTTTGGTGAATTCTGGTTTGTTGCTTTCTGGTAAAAAATCAGAAGGCTGCCAGTTATCATCAATTTTCTTTAGAAATTCTTCTATAATATCCTCAATCTTCTGACCTAAAAAGTTCATGACTTCTAAGCGAGATGGATTCAATTTAATACTACTCATTAATTAGTGGGTGTTTTGTGATTTAACTATGGCGACGAAGATAAGGGTTTATAAGTAGCTACAATCTAAGCTTAACATAAAACAGGGTAAACAAACAATTGTTCGTTTACCCTGTTAGTTTTTGAATATCAATTATTTGTTCTGTACAGTAGGATAGTGGTCAATTGTTTCAAACACATTCCGCTTATCCTGTTTTAAAATAGAGATGAATTTAGCCAATGAATCTGCAAATTGTTTTTTCTCAAATAATCTGTCGTGAGATAGAATTACAATCGCATTAGGTTGATTAGTGCTACCTTCTTCAAACTTCAGATTTAATTTTCTAACCATTTCGGTGGCTGATTCTTTAGGTGCTTTTTGTTTACCTAACTGGCCCCATTCTATATCCCAACCAACAATTTTATAACCCATTTTGTCAAGTTTTACGATAAGCGGATTTTCTGCTTTTTGTCCGTTTATCACCCCATTAGAAGCCCAAGTATTATTACCTGGAAGTCGGATGATTTTAACAGGGATCTTCAATTCCTTCTCGTTGCGTAAGAAATCGTTCAAGGCACTATCTGTCATTGCTGGAGAATAGAACTTGCTGTATTTATCGTTAAAGCCGTGACTGAAACTATGGTTTGCCAATAAGAATTGAGGGTAATCGTTTCTCAAACTATCGATAATTCTCTTTTTCCAAGGACCAACTTGGTTAAAGCCAACTCCAAAGAATGTTGCTTTAATTCCTTGCTCACGAAATACTGATTTGCAATTAACGGTACCTGGAGGTTGAGGTGAATCATCCCATGTTAAGTAGATATATCTTTTAGAACTATCCAATTTAATCGCATCACCTGGTTTTGCTTTCGCAACAACATTGGTTGAATCTGATGCACCCTTTTTGTCTGCACCTTTGTTATTACAAGCAACCAGCAAACTCAATGCTGCTAATAAGCCTGTGAATTGGTTCTTTTTCATTCATCTGATTTTTTCAAAAGTAAACCCACTTAAGTTCTAAAAAGTATAGTTTTTATTCATACATGTGTATAAACCAAAAGAGAAATATAAGATAAGAGATAAAAGATAAAAGTGAAGAGAGGCGGAGAAAGATAAAAGATGAGAGATAAGTGTGTGTCCTTGCCTAAATAGCGTTTACCTAGGATTGGCACCAAATAACAAATAACCCAAGACCGAGGCCTTGGGTTATTTAATTTTAAGTTGAAAGATAAAGATCACTTAAAAACTTCCTATCCTCTCTTCACTTTTATCTTTTATCTCTTCTCTTAATTAATATCTGTACGCATCAGCCTTAAACGGACCAACCTTAGGTATACCTAAGTAAGCCGCTTGTGCATCTGATAACTCATCAAGTACTGCTCCAACTTTTGCAAGGTGTAAGCGAGCAACTTTCTCATCTAGGTGTTTAGGTAACACATATACTTTGTTCTCGTAGTTCTTGTGGTTGTTCCACAATTCGATTTGAGCCAAAGTTTGGTTAGAGAAAGAGTTACTCATTACAAATGAAGGGTGACCAGTAGCGCAACCTAAGTTAACTAAACGGCCTTCAGCTAATAAGATAATATCTTTTCCTTCGATGGTGTATAAATCAACCTGAGGTTTGATAGTGTCTTTAGTATGACCGTAGTTGTTATTTAACCAAGCCACATCAATTTCAATATCAAAGTGACCGATATTACAAACGATCGCTTTATCCTTCATTGAACGGAAATGTTTTTCAGTGATCAAGTCGCGACAACCTGAAGCAGTAACAATGATATCAGCTTCTTTCACAGCTTCAGCCATTGGTTTTACTTCGAATCCTTCCATTGCACCTTGAAGTGCACAAATTGGATCGATCTCAGTAACAATTACGCGGCAACCAGCACCTTTCAAAGAAAGCGCAGATCCTTTACCCACATCACCATATCCACCAACAACAGCAACTTTACCTGCCATCATCACATCAGTAGCTCTGCGAATTGCATCTACTAATGATTCTTGACAACCATATTTGTTATCGAATTTTGATTTAGTAACTGAATCGTTTACGTTGATCGCAGGAATTGGTAAAGTACCTTTTGCCATACGCTCATACAAACGGTGTACACCTGTAGTTGTTTCTTCAGATAAACCTTTGATATGTTGAACGAACTCTGGGTATTTATCAAATACCATATTGGTTAAATCACCACCATCATCTAAGATCATATTCAATGGACGATCAGCACCGCCAAAGAATAAAGTTTGCTCGATACACCAATCAGCTTCTTCTTGTGATTGACCTTTCCAAGCAAATACACCAATACCAGCAGCAGCAATTGCCGCAGCAGCCTGATCTTGAGTAGAGAAGATATTACAAGAGCTCCATTTAACTTCAGCACCTAATGCCACCAAAGTTTCGATCAATACAGCAGTTTGGATGGTCATGTGAAGACAACCCGCAATACGAGCATCTTTCAATGGTTGACTAGCACCGTATTCTGCGCGTAATGACATAAGACCTGGCATTTCAGCTTCGGCCAAACGGATTTCCTTGCGGCCCCAATCGGCCAATGTGATGTCAGCTACTTTGTACGGTAGACTGAAATCGATAGATGAAGTAAGAGTTGACATAGTTTCTTTTTTATGAATGGCAAATGTAGTTTTATAGAATAGAATACTAGTTATCTTCTGTTTTTTTAGGATATAATTATATTATTAGTGTATTTTGTAGCATAAATGCTGATAAAACCATGGCAAAACCAATAAAAATAGGGGAATCTACTACTGTTAACTTAGACCTTGATGCAAAAGACCTAGCCATCCTTCGTTTATTACAGCAGAATGCTCGTGTAACAGTGAAGGAAATAGCTGCGAAAGTGCACTTGAGTACTACACCAGTTCATGAGAGAATCAAACGAATGGAAGAATCTGGTGTGATTAAACAATACGCAACCTTAGTAGATCATACGAAAGTTAAAAAGGGATTGATGGTGATCTGCTATGTTTCGTTGAAACAGCACAACAAAAATGCGGGTGCCAAATTCATCAAAAGCATTCAAGAGATGAATGAAGTGATTGAGTGTTACAATATTTCTGGAGAGTTTGACTTTATGTTGAAAGTAGTGGAAGAGAGCATGGATGCTTACTACGATTTTCACGTCAATAAATTAAGTCAGGCCGAAAACATAGGCCACGTACAAAGTGTTTTTGTAATGGGAATCATTAAGCAAACGCATATGTTGGTGCACTGAGCCTCTATTCGAAACAGATTTAGGAGGATTTGGAGAAAATATTAAAATAATTAAAAAGGGTAGGCCTAAATTAGACTCGATTATTTAAATTTATTAGTAAGTTTTTAAAATAGAAGTTTCTGATTTCATCATTTTTGTTTAAATCAACTTATGCCAATATTTCAATTTACAGGTTTATCAGGAGCGGGCAAAACAACACTTGCAAATGCTACGGCACAATTATTTGCTGATAAGGGTATTCCAATAGAAATTATTGATGGTGATGTTTACCGCAAAACGATTTGTAAAGACCTTGGGTTTAGCAAGGAAGATCGCATGGAAAATATCCGGAGGCTGGGATTAGCTGCCCACCCATTCAGCATTCAAAATAAGATTGTTATAATTTCTGCCATCAACCCTTACGAAGAAGTTAGAAAGGAATTAGCAGTACATTTTGGAGCCAAAACCATTTATATCAAATGTGGCATTGATATATTAACTCAGAGAGATACAAAGGGATTATACAGAAGAGCGCTATTGCCAGATGGTCATCCTGACAAATTATTACACTTTACCGGTATCAATGATAGATATGAAGAACCCTCAAATCCCGACCTGGTGATCGAAACAAATTTGGAAACCATTCAAGCTTCTTCCGAAAAAATATATAATTTCATACTTCCTTCAATTGAAAAGAGTTAACCTATGCAAGAATTAATTACAAGTACCACTATTATTCAACGTAATGAAACTGGTTTTTTGGCAAGCAGCCTTGGCAACGAAACTGTGATGATGAATTTAGATAACGGTGATTATCTGGGTCTGAATAGTGTAGCTTCTGATATTTGGAATTTATTAAAAGAACCAATAGCTGTAGAAAACCTTTATCACCAGATTATTAATCTGTACGATGTTACAGAAGATCAATGTAAGACAGAAGTAAATAATTTTTTGAAAAAAGTTTCTGAACAAAATATGCTAGTAATACATCCTATCATATAAACTTGTCTTACTCTGAATGAACATCTCGGTAAAATTCCTTTCAGTATATAAAATACCCGCTTCCGAAAAATGGATCTTTCTAGAAGCTGTTTACACTTCTGCTTATGTGCGATTTAGTTTAAGTTTTTTGCCTTTTAAAAAAGTGGCAAACTGGTTAGGACATGCCAATATAGAAAAAAATAATTCTCAACCGCTTTCTTTAGAAATTATCAAAACAGTGCAGCAGGCTGTAAGAAGATGTAATAAGTATGTTCCCTGGAAAACCGAATGTTATACACAGGCATTAACTGGTAAAATATTATTGCATCGCCGTAAGATTTCCTCTACCCTTTTTATTGGTTTTATGAAAGATGATGAGGCTAGATACAAAGGACATGCCTGGCTAAAGGTAAATGAGTTTTTTGTTACAGGACATAATAGTCAACTAGCACAATTTCAGATACATGCATTTTTCTCATAGTTTTTAGCAACTGATTCAAGGAAACAAAATTGTGCAATGAATTATGATAAAAAACATAAAAGAGAAAATAAAGAGGTATAAAGAATCAGAGAATATTTCTGAACGTCTCATATACAATTTTCTTAATACTTTAAGAATGCCTTATTTATTGTTAACTAATAGTAGGCTTAGGGTAGAGTTATTCGAAAAATGGAAAAACAACAACAATCATCACCAAATTTCAACATTCACAGGAAATAACCGTTATCCACTCCTATTTAAAGAGTGTACTCAATATCTGCAAAAAATAGAAAAACCACAAATTATTTCTTTTGGTTGTTCCACGGGAGAAGAAGTGCGAACACTGGGTGAATATATTCCTGCTGCTATTATTTACGGAATAGATATTAATAAATGGTGTATTAAACAATGTAAAAAACACAATTCATCTACCTCACATTATTTTTATCACAGAACATCTAAAGAATTTGAAACAGTACAAAATGTAGATGCCATATTTTGCATGGCGGTTTTTCAAAGAACGGATGATAGATTACCTAACAAAAAACATAACACTAAATTGTTTACATTTAAAGCATTTGAAGAAGAAATTCTATTGCTTGATAGAAAGTTAAATAAAAACGGGTTGTTAATAATCGATTTTTCTGATTTTAATTTTATGGATACAGTTGTGGCAAAAAACTATGTACCGCTTAATTTTGAGAACAATCAAATCCTAAGGAAATTCCCTTTGTTTGATAGAAATAATCATAAAGTTTCAGAAGAAAAATTTTTATATCGTGTTTTTGTAAAACAGGAGAAATAGAAACAATATTACCTTATCTGTATTCCATATAATCCCTGATTCCATCTTCTTTGATTGATAAAAAACCCAAACGAGTGTATAAATGCTTTGCCGGATTTGTTTTAATTACTTGTAGTGAGATTGTCTTTTGCTGTTCCTTTGCTTTAACTATCAATTGTTTCAATAAAGATTGACCAATTCCTTTATTTCTATATTGTGGCAATAAAGCAATATCTATAATGTGGATATTATTTTCCATCTCATTTGTATACAAACGACCAGCAGCCTGATTTTTATAGTAAATAAGCTGTTGAAGTGCATTGGGGAATTTTCTTTCATAATCAGACTTTTGTGCCATAAACTGCATTATGATAAATTGTTGTTTTTGTTGTTCAGACCAGTTGGTCTGTTTTAAATCCTCCTCTCTGGTACTATAGTACACCTGTTCAAGAAAGGGCTGATCCAATGGTTTATATTTTTCAAGTACTATTTGATTCATTTTATAGAATTTTACCATTTTTTTTGATAGATTACAGGGCAAATTAAATATTAATTTTATATTATGCATCAATATTGGGCTTACGGCTTATTGGTTGAAAGCGAAATAGAATTTCCTGAGTTATTACCCTATCAATTTGAAAAGGCAGAAGTAACTGTACATATTGGAAAAACCCCAAAAAGTATAGAAGGGGACGATGTTTTGCACAAAGTATCTGTTTCCATGAGTCCGAATCAATATTTATTACATCT
>JAPLEO010000137.1 GCA_026391125.1 Bacteroidota bacterium | reverse complement strand
ACTTTCATTCTATTTAAAATGTGCCATCATCTTTTTTGGATAATCTGCTAAAGCTAATTCAGGTTCTGCAATTTCTGGATGCCATAGTTTTTCCCATTCGAAACTATAATATCCTTTATAACCGCCATGATATAATGCATCGATGGCAGTATAAATGGGAAGATTACCCTCGCCTAAAAAGTGAAAACTAATTTTACCATCTATTTTTTTGGCATCTTTAATATGTGCGTGTCGGATATAAGGATGTAATTCTCGATAGGCAATTTCAGGAGATTCATTTGTTTCTAAATACATATTTGCAGGGTCCCATACTAAACCAACCCGCTGATGTTTGGCGGATTCCATGATTTGTTTAAGGTCTGCTATATAAACAAGATCACCATGCGTTTCCATCAATACATTTACTCCTGTATCTTTTGCATAAGCTCCTAATTCAAGCAATCCATCAGCAATAAGTTCCATGGTTTTTGCTTTCTCTTGTCCCTTTATAAAATTATTAGGATATACTCGAACATTCGGACAATGTATGGCGGCAGCTAAATCTAAAAACCGTTTTCCATCATCAAGATTTTTTTGTCGTTCTTTTTTATCTGCAAAATGCAAAGTGCAGGAAGACCCAAGATCAACAAATTTCAACTGCTTATCTGCCATAAGCTGAAGGGTGCTCTTGATATTAGCTGCATTTTTAAATTCCTCACATGTTGGAAGATCAAGTTGCTTTAAGATCCCGCGCATTTCTATCCCCTCGTATTGATTAGCTGATGCAAAATCAACAATTTGCTGAAAGGTCCACCCCGGGCAACCCAAGGTAGAAAAGCTTAATAAGGGTTTCTTTTTCTTTTCAGAGAATGACATTCCAATGAAAGCTCCTGAAAGTAAAAGTGTAGATTGTTCTAAAAATTTTCGACGATACATCGGTTTCATAGCTGCAATTTTTCCTGATGAAATGCAATGGAAAGCTTGAACAATTTATCTCATTTTAAGGATACTTAGAACTTTATGTAGAGATTTGTATTATGATCTGCTCCGGTAATTCTTTTGTTCCCCAAACCTAAATTCTATCGAATCTCCTCTATCGATATAGCCATAACTGTTATTGTTTTGAAAATAATGATCGGTTTTAGGAAGGGTAATGAAACCTGAAATACAGATTGCCATTATTATTGTGATAAATGAAATATATTTAGTCACGTTTTTTTATGAAGATATTTAGTGAAACGTTAATGAAAAAACAATCTAACAAAGGAACATGATGCGACTATTAATTGGTAAAATATTTTGTTTATTGTTGGCGATTCTTTGCTTTAATGTTTGTTTTTCGCAGACAGAATGGACTTTAAAAAAAGACAGGGATGGGATAAAAGTGTATACAGGAAAAGCAGCGGATTCAAAATTTAATATGATCAGGGTTAGCTGTAAATTGAATGGGAGCTTATCTTCTTTGGCATCGATCCTTTTACAGCCAGAATTTCAGCCAGAATGGGTAATAGCTACCAAAACATCAAAGCTGGTAAAGCGTTTGGCGAGCAACCACATTTATTATTATAATATCGCAACAGTACCATGGCCGTTTGCCAATAGAGATATGGTCATAGATCTTTTGATACATCAAGACTCATTGACAAAAAAAATGATCATCAATGCAAATTCTATCGACAAGGTCATGCCACCAGTTGCTGGATTAGAAAGGATCCCTTTTACTCAAGCAACCTGGGAAGTGATACCCATTGCTTTCAATCAGATTCAAGTTGAATATATACTTAAGATCAATCCTGGTGGAGGTGTTCCTGCTTGGGTTGTAAATATGTTCATTGCAAAAGCTCCATTTGAATCGTTCTACAATCTTTCTAAGTTCATTCAAGAAAAACAATTTCAGGGGAAACAGTTTGATTTTATAAAAAATTAATCATCCTGATTAAATACTATGTATAGAAATGCCTTCCCGAATGTTCGAGAAGGCATTTATTTTAACAGCACTTATTTTTTTACTTTAAAATGTCGAATAGTTTCATCTAATTCAGTAATCTTTCCATTTACGATTTTCATATCGTTTACTTCTACAACAGAATCTGCTTTCCCTTTTTTATCGATTGTTTTCTGCACATACCAGATGGTTACATACTCGTCTTTTTTGTCTTTTGAAATAACCGATTCAAAATCATGCAAATCAATTTTTACAGAAGCAATGTCTTTCCATGCCCCGGTAAAAAATACTTTTAAACTGTCTTTAGGATATTTTCCCTCCATGTAATCTGCTTTCCAAAAAACTGTATCAGCAAAATAAGATAGGCTTTCATCAATTTTATTGTTTTCAAAAGCCTTCAAAGCATTTAGGGCAATAGCTGTGTTTTTTGAACTACCGATGTCCCAGTTGTCTGGTTTACTAATGGTATATGCATATACCGGTTTAGTTGTGTCTGAAACGGTTGTTTTTTCTGCAGTCTTTTCTGCAGGATTTGTACAGCTGATGCCTATATACATGATTAGGCAAAGGGTAAACAATTTACGCATAGTGGGATGTTTTAATTGATTTAAAAATATATTATAAACAAAATACTCTTTCAATATTAGAAATGCAACAAATATGTTTTGGTTCTTTATAATAAAACTTAACATATTGATTCTTAAGCATATCAATAATTTTTTAGACCACTATATTTCTTGTTTGGAGTTGAATTGGGCTT
>JAPLEO010000053.1 GCA_026391125.1 Bacteroidota bacterium | reverse complement strand
GCCGCCAGAACCTACTCCACTACAATCTTGAATGGTAACCAATACTGATTTAAAGCCTGTTCCACAACCATTGGTTACAGTATAACTAATGTTAACTGTACCCTCAATTACAGGAGTAACTAATCCAGATGCATTTACAGTTGCAACTGCATTATTATCTGAACTCCAAACACCGCCAATGGTAGCATCAGTTAAAGTTGATGTAGAATCTTTACAAATTGTTGTAGTACCTATTATATCAGCAACAACTGGCGGAGTTCCTGGACAATTGAAATTTCCATTACCCGCACCTGCTGTTCCATTATCATAGTTCTCATTAAAAGATGTTAAGGCAGTATTGATATCTGTTAAAGAATAACTACTTCCTACAGATCCAATTGCTTTATTGGCTTCATCAATTACAAATTGAACTGACTTACCATTGAATACTCCAGAATTAAATACTAGGTTGCCTAAAACGCCAGAACTGATGCTAAAACTAGCATCATTAGCATCAAAGCCCACACTTAACATGGCAGCAATTATTTGCCCATCCAATTCAGTATTCAAATATCCTGAAGCTGGATCAACCACGTTACCTGAAGGCAATGAAGTTGGGCCACCACCTGCTGGTAAATTATCAGTAATCGATTGTGCAGTAGTAAATTTCACTGTCTTAGTACCACTTCCTATGGTAAGTCCAGAAGGAAATGCTGCTGCAAAATTATTATGCAGATAAACACCTGGGTTACCACCATTAGGTGTTGCGCCCCATCCTCCTTGAGTTTGTGTTCTAAATCCTGAACAAACGCCTCCACAAGCTTGTGACTGAGCGTTTATTGATACTAATGAAACAAGAAGGGTAAAAAATACTGTAAGTAGATTTTTTTTCATGTTGGTTGTGTTAACGAACTAGCACTAAATCGTCTAATTCTATAACAAACCTATTCTTACATTAAAAAAAAAGCATACCAAGTATTTGGTATTTCATCAAAAAAAATCACTGAATTTTTAAAAATACCAAGTAGTTGGTATTGGCAAAAAAAGTCAGTATTAGTATGAAACACGAATCAAAAGAGCATTCGATAATTTTTTCTCTTGGTTTATTTTGTTCTCCCTTTAAAATCGTCCATTGATCGATACATGCCAAACCAATTACCCACAATGATATCGAACAAAAATGCTGGGAGAATTCCTTTAAATAAAGGCACCCAATAAATAATACCGGGCATGCGCACATTGCGACTATTATTTTCCAATCCACGAATTATTTTTCTTACAGCAACCTCTGGTTTTACAATCGGAACGATAGTACTTTTAACCCCATCAAACATTCCGGTACTGATATAAAATGGTGTAACAGTTGTGACATGAACATTTGTCTTTGCATTTTGCATTTCTAGCAATAATGAATCACTCCATCCTACTACCGAAAATTTGCTGGCTACATAAACACTCATCTTTGGATTGCTCACCATGCCGGCGGCTGAAGCAATGTTTACAATATGGCCTTGTTTTGCTTTTACCATCTCGGGTAAAAATTCTACAGTTATGTGCATGAGCGCACTGCTATTGATACCCATTGTTCGATCAATATCGTCATGTGTATGATCAAGAAAATATTTTCCTACAATGATCCCTGCATTATTTATAAGTATATCTAATGGCCCATGTTCTGCCCTGACTTTTTTTGCGGTTTCTATCACTGCTGCCGTATCCATTACGTTTACAGCATAAGGAAAAACATGGAAGCCTTCAGACCTGAATTCATCAATCGTACTGTTCAATAAGGTCTCGTTTAAATCCCATATCAATAGCTTTGAAAGACCTTTCAGCAACAATTCTTTCCCCATTAATTTTCCGATACCGGAAGCACCCCCTGTAATTAAAGCTGTTTTACCTTGGATCTGGCTCATACAATCGTTTTTATTTTAAAAAGGGCCGCTATATTATTAGCCGCCCTCTATACAAAAGTAGGTATCATTTTCTATTCTTTGATCTTCAAAGGCCCTAAGAAGTTGGTCTTGCTCTCAGTTATTTTTTTATCCCCTTCCCAAAAGCTCAAAGTAATGGTTGTTTTCCTTTCATGGAGATATGATTTGGGTAAAATCACAAAGAAAGTACCTGAACCCTGACCTTCCTGAGCTACTTCCACATAATCCTTACCAATTGATTCAATTCGTCCAATCCCCCCTTCTATCTTAATAGTAAGTGGTATCATTTTCATTGTTTTATTGGCAACTTTTACATTATACAAGTTTGAGATACTATCTTCTCCACGTTCTTGGAATAATTGACCTGGGGTACGCATCACTGTTGGATCAACATCTTTTCTTGTCATTAATAATAATGTCAATACACTTAATACAATTGCAAGTAATACTGAATACAACTTCATTCTGGTTGTAAAATGCAGTGGTTCGCCATTAGCGATGGAATTTTCAGAAGCGTATCTGATTAAACCCTTTGGCTTATTAATTCGATCCATGATATTGTCACATGCATCAATGCAAGCGGTACAACCCACGCATTCCATTTGTAATCCATTACGAATATCAATTCCAGTTGGACAAACCTTAACACATGCATGGCAATCGATACAGTCGCCCTTTGATTGTTCTTCCCCTTTCTTGATCGGACCTCTCGGCTCTCCCCTTTTATAATCATAGGCAACGATCATTGAATTCTTATCCAACAATACACTCTGCAAACGGCCATAAGGGCATACCACAATACATGCTTGTTCCCGGAAAAAACTATACACCGCAAAAAATATTGCACTAAAAATTAAAATGGATGTTAATCCGCCAACGTGAGCTATAACAGGCTCTGTGATAATTTTTTCTAATTCTTTTACACCTATGATATAGGCCAAAAATGTATTTGCTATTATAAATGAAAGGAGGTAAAAAGCAAATTGTTTTAAGCCAACTTTAAAGATCTTTTTTCCAGTCCAAGAAGCATCTTTCAATTGCCTTTGAGCTGGCGCATCCCCCAAAATAATAAATTCCACTTTACGGAACATCATTTCCATAAAGTTGGTCTGAGGGCAAGCCCATCCACAAAATAGCCTACCAAAAGCCGCAGTAAATAGAACGATAAATAATACAAAAGTTACCATCGTCATCCCAAGGATAAAGAAATCTTGAGGCCAAAATACTTTGCCAAAAAGGATAAACTTCGCCTGTGGTATATTCAACAAGAAAAAAGGTCGATCGTTCACATAAACAAAGGGCATCCCAAAGAACAGAATGAAGTATAAATAACTCAACCAAGTTCTAATATTATAAAACTTACCGCTTGGTGGCTTATAAGCAAATACCCATTTGCGCTTCCCATTCTCGTCTACGGTATTAATCCGGTCTCTATAGCTCTCTCCTTCCGTAATTGGTTCATTCAAATGTTCGTGGTGTGAAAACATGCGGTTGATTTAGGTATAAAATTAATGCATTTGCTATGATATGCTCAATACCGCGAAGGTCAGTTTATACTGTCCATTTCTAAGTGATGTATGTTACAGAGGAACATGATATATATCATGAAAAGATGGATTATTTGACCAATTGCTGATCTATTTACCATTCGAACCATTTGTGTCCCTTCCATCATCGATTGCAATAAGGGTATTTGATTTTTATTCATTTTACCCTACGTCTAGTTACTAGAATAATTTAGAAATAATTATTCCTACTGTCCAAATATCATAGGCGTTCCACTTTTTATCATAATTCACGCCAAAACTTAATTCGAATTTTTTGGGTAATTCAAAAGAGTATTCATAGCCAATTCTAGTCAAAGTAAAATTACCTTCTTTTGCAAATTCTTTACCTAACCCCACCACGAAAATGCTATGCATTTTTGGTTTAAACGAGAGTGCTGGCACAATGGCGAAAGGTGTAGAACGATCCAAGATAACGCCACCATTATCCTCAATCTTGAATGATTCAGTGATCAAATCAGTATGAATTCCAAAAGCCCATTTATTTTGGAACCAATAATTATAATCAAACCCAAATGAAGGAGCTGAAATAGATTTTTTAGAGCCATTAACAATACCTTCTCCAATCATCGAGTGGCTTAACATAAAACTTAATTGGTGTGCCCCTTTATTTCCTTTTTCTTCTCCTTTTTTCTCTTGAGCAAATGAAGCACTAATTATTCCAATTAGCACAATCAATAAACAGGTCATTTTTTTCATAATACTATCCAGCATTTGTTTGATCAGATACTGCAAATTAGCATTATGGGGCAGGACAATACTTGACATTTGTCATGCCTTAAAAAAAAGAAACCTGATCAACAAACCCCTTACTCAAACTTTTTTCCTTCTGTAATACCCTTCCACTGGTCTGTTCGAAAAGGTGCGGCAGGAAACCCTTCCTGATTAAATAGATTGGCATCGACTGGAGAATCTGTCCACCCATATCTTACTGATTTTGGCTCTATCACTTTATCGTTCCATACGATGATTTTATCTCCCTCTATTTTTGCTTGAGCATAATAGAATTTTTTATCCGCACCCGCAATCTCAAATCCTTTGATATATCCATACTGATCTTTTACAAACCATCCTAGTCCTACATGATCAAAACTAATCTCAGCGATTGTTTGCTTAAATACAACTGATCGATACGTAGGCCCACAAAAAATTGTGATTGGCATATGATAGGTATTGGCTAGCGCATTGGCCGCTAATCTTTTACCAACGTCTTCCTTATTCCTAGGATGTACATTCTCGGGGTTGCCAATATCCGTAGTTACCGCCATGCCGGTTTTTGCTAAACTCAGTGTTAAGGACTGTGCCTCTCTTAGTTCGGCCCACTCGCTTCCTTGATTACTATTGGGAAACTTGCCATAACTCGCTAATTGTACAAAATAAAATGGGAAGTCATCCTTCCATTCCTTTCTCCAGCTTTCAATTAAAAGCGGAAAACTTTTGCGATACTGATACGCTCTTTCAGCATTCGATTCACCCTGATACCAAAGTACTCCTTGAATTGCGAAGGGAATAATTGGATGAATCATGGCATTATAAATGATTGCACCTGCATTATTTTGAGCATGAATATAATTCCAAGGAGATTTAAAATCGGGCACCATCTTCCATCCATTACCTGATAAACTTTGTGCATAGCCATCAAACTTTAAAAAGAGTGTGTTTGCTTCACCAGAAAAACCATTACCAAACCAAGCTGGATCAACTTGTTTGTCTTGATGAATTAAAAGGATATTTCTACCCTGTTTCCAAGTATTAGCTGGGAGCTGAAAAAGTCGGGAATTTTTACCCTGCCCTTCTTTTATGAGCTTTCCATTGATATACAATTGAAAAGCTCCATCATTATCGCCAAGACTTAGCGTTGAAGGTTTTGAAACTTCGATCATATCAACTGTTAGGGTCCGTTCAAAAAATCCAGCACCACGAAATGCCCAGATTCCTTGCCAATCCCACTGACTTGGCGGTGCATATGCTAACCAACCATCAAAAGCTGTGGAATCATTACTCAGTAGATAATTCAAATCAGTATTGGGTAATTGATTGTTTTTAGTTGATAACTTTTTCTGTAATTTTTTTAATAATTGAGCATCTGCCTGATCCCAATTTTCAGGAAATGAATTAGCATATGGCTTAAGTTCTTCAGAGTCCATCATTGCATCTTTACTGATCCAACCCTCAATTTGTGAACCGCCCCAGGCATCTTTGATCAAGCCTACTGTTACATGTAACTGGCTTGCCAATTCTTTGGCGAACGAATAGCCTACAGCAGTATAATTTCCTAAGGTTTCATTGCTTGCTAATACCCAGTCTCCACCAGCAATAGAATCTTTGGGTTGAAGACCAACTTCACTGGGCACCAAAAACTGTCGAATATCGTATTGTTTTACGGTGGCCGATGCTGTATTATAATGAAATGCATCGCGCATATTAAATTCCATGTTCGACTGTCCAGAACATAACCAAACTTCTCCTAGCATTACATCTTCCAATTGCAATATTTCTTTGTTGCTTTTAACCTCTAATTGAAAGGGGCCACCCTCCTTCATAGCTGGAAACTGAACATGCCATTTTCCGTTGGCATCTGACTTGGTTTGTAGGGTATACTGATTGAATTTGACTTCAATATTTTCATTTTTTGTGGCCCATCCCCAAACTGGTAAAGGCTTGTTGCGTTGCAAAACCATGTGGCTTCCAAAAGGTTTTGCAATACTTAACTGTGCTTGCAAAGATTGAAGAGACAAAATCAAGAAAATACTAATGCTAATTGATGTTTTCATAATAAACTGTTAGTGCGTTTTTCTGTAACAACTACCTTTATTTGTTAGTTAATTCGATCACCAAAAGATAAGAAATTGTATCTTAAAATAAGCTAAAATAAATGTGTTTAAAATGCATAGATTGCTCAACCATATTTTAAGCCGCATCCTTTGAAATCAATTTAATTGTTTCAAAAACGGCATATCAATTATTCGAGCATAAAAAAAGAATATATTTAAATTAAATTAATTTGAGAAGCTTTTCAATTTTAATTCAAAAAAATGGATTTAACCAGTAAGTATTTCAAAAAAAGCTAAAAAATACCTTTAAAAACCTAACATTTGTCATTTTTACACTTAATTAATAGTCTGAACATTTGTGTAACGATTTATTAAAAATTAATTATTAATATTAAATTATATTTAGCATGATTAAAGAAGCAAAACCCCATTTGAATGAGATCCCTGGAATCATTCCTGAATTAAAGAATTGGGTGAATGGAATTGCAGACCAATGTGATGCAAAAAGTATCCATTGGTGCGATGGTTCAAAACAAGAATATGATGGTCTATGTGAACTATTGGTAAAAAAAGGCACATTTATTAAATTAAACCAAGAAAAACGCCCCAATAGCTACGCTTGTTTTTCAGATCCAAGTGATGTAGCAAGGGTGGAAGACAAGACATTTATATGTAGTAGAGTTAAAGAAGATGCTGGTCCAACCAACAATTGGATGGAGCCAAATGCCATGAAAAAAGTATTGAATGGCTTAATGGAAGAAAGCATGCACGGAAGAACACTTTATGTGATTCCTTTTTGTATGGGTCCTGTGGGTTCGCCCTACTCAAGATATGGGGTTCAGTTAACCGATTCTGAATATGTGGTGGTGAATATGTATATCATGACAAGAATGGGTGAAAGCATTTATCCTTACTTAAAAAGGAATGCTTATGTAAAATGTATTCATACAATCGGATGCCCAATAGTAACACCTGGTAAAGACGTAAAATGGCCAAACAATCCTACTACAAAATACATTTCTCATTTTCCTGAAGAACGTTTGATCATTTCTTATGGTAGTGGATATGGTGGTAATGCTTTGATGGGCAAAAAATGCTTTGCATTACGTATTGCCTCAGTAATGGGCAAAGAAGAAGGTTGGTTAGCAGAACACATGTTGATATTAGGTGTTGAATCTCCAACAAAAGAAAAAACTTATATAGCAGCTGCATTCCCAAGTGCTTGTGGAAAAACTAACTTCTCCATGATGATCCCAGCAAAGGGTGTTGATGATTGGAAAGTAACTACAGTTGGGGATGATATTGCCTGGATCCATAAAGGAGATGATGGACATTTATTTGCCATCAATCCTGAAGCCGGATATTTTGGTGTAGCTCCAGGAACCAATTACAAAACAAACCCTAATGCAATGGATAGCATTAAGGCGAATACGATCTTTACGAACGTGGCAATCACAAAAGACGGTGACGTTTGGTGGGAAGGAATGACCAAAGAAATACCAGAAGGGTTAACCGACTGGCATGGCCAACCATTTGATCCTTCATCAGGTAAGCCTGCCGCACATGCAAACAGCCGTTTTACAGCCCCTGCATTTCAAAATCCATGCATCGACAGCGAATGGAATAACCCGAATGGTGTGCCTATATCTGCTTTCGTTTTCGGTGGAAGAAGAAGTACTGCTGTGCCATTAGTTTGCCAGTCATTTAACTGGAGCTTTGGTGTATATACTGCTGCAACTATGGGTAGCGAAACCACTGCTGCTGCTTTTGGAGAAATTGGAAAAGTACGCCGCGACCCATTTGCAATGCTACCATTTATGGGCTACCATATGGGTGATTATGTAAACCATTGGTTACAATTTGGTCGTGATCTTCCTAATGCTCCAAGAATTTTTAGTGTGAACTGGTTTAGAAAAGACGAAAACGGTAAATTCATGTGGCCAGGATTCGGAGAAAATATGCGCGTTCTGAAATGGATTGTACAAAGAGTTAATGGTGCTGCTGGCGCTGCAGAATCTCCAATAGGTTGGATGCCTCGTTATGAAGATATTGATTGGACCGGCATCGAAAATTTCACTAAAGAGGATTTTGCAAAAATAATGACAGTAGATAGAGAACCTTGGAAACAAGAACTGATGGGTCACGAGGAATTATTTGCAAAACTGTATGATAAGCTACCTAAAGAATTCTATTTTATGCGTGAGCTTTTATTAAGTGCATTATGGCGATCACCAGAACATTGGGCACTGGAACCTGAACACATATAGGATTATAAAAAGGGCGAATGAACACATTCGCCCTTTTTTTTCCCTGACTTTAAATATTTTTTATGAACTGGTTTGTCAATCTGTTTACGCAGCAATCCGTTGCGCAATCTGCTATTATTTATGCGCTTGTCATTGCCTTAGGAATTGCACTTGGAAAAATTAAGATCTTTGGAATTTCGTTTGGAATTACCTGGGTTCTTTTTATAGGCCTATTATTTTCCTATTTCGGAATAAGTATCAATAAAGAAGTAGAGCATTTCATTAAAGAATTTGGTTTAGTCATTTTTGTTTACGCCATTGGTCTTCAAGTGGGTCCAGGTTTTTTTGCATCGCTCAAAAAAACCGCATTAGGCAACAATGCCATAGCCGCTTCAGTAGTAACACTTGGGGTAATCATTACCATTATTTTCTTTTATACATCTGGCACACATATCGCAGTAATGGCTGGTGTGATGAGTGGTGCTGTAACCAATACACCCGGACTTGCAGCTGCACAAGCTGCGGTTAAAGACCTGCATATCACTGGTGTAGACAATGGCACTATTACACTTGCCTATGCTGTCGCTTATCCATTTGCTGTATTAGGCATTATTTTATCCCTAGTAATTCTTAAAAAGATTCTTGGAATTGATATTGAAAAGGAAAAAGAATTGCACAGAAAATTAAATTTCATTCAGTCAAATCGACCTCTTTCTATTCATATCAAATTAGAAAACAAACAATTAATTGGTCAACCACTTCGGAGCATTTTCAAAATGCTGAACGAACCTGTGATTATCTCTAGAATGTTACATAATGGAGAAGTCATCACTCCTACTCCAGATCTTGTTCTTGCGGAAGGAGATATCATGCAGTTTGTTGCACCAAAAAAATTAATGGAGAAAGTAAAACTTCTCGTAGGGGCTGAATCTGGAATAAATTTAAGAGTAGAACCAAATAGTAATTTGATCTCTCGTTTTATTGTAGTTACCAATAAAGATATCACGCATAAAAGATTAGGAAACGTCCTTGAACTTCAACACGAAAATTTAACCATCACTCGTATTAAAAGAGCTGGCATTGAAATGGTAGCTCATGGAAATGTTTTTCTTCAATTAGGCGATACCATTACAATTGTTGGAACTGAAGAAAGTGTGGAAGAGTTTACATCTACTGTAGGCAATTCATTAAAGCGATTAGAATCGCCAGATCTTGGTCCAATTTTCATTGGAATTGTATTAGGAATTATTTTAGGAAGTATTCCATTCAATATTCCAAGTATGCCGGTGGCGGTGAAAATTGGCATGGCAGGCGGACCATTAATCGTGGCGCTTTTCCTAAGCCGCTTTGGCAATTTTTTATACCTAAACAATTATACTACCAATAGTGCTAATTTAATGATCAGGGAATTGGGAATTGCACTGTTCCTTGCAAGTGTAGGCTTGAGTAGTGGACAAAATTTATCATCTGCATTTACTGATGGTACGGGCTTTCATTGGATTGGTATGGGAATTTGTATCACTATGATACCACTACTTATTGTTGGTTTAATTGCTAAGAAGTTCCTGAAAAAAACCTATTTTGAAATATCTGGTTTATTAGCTGGCGCTTGCACAGATCCACCTGCACTAGCTTTTGCATTAAAGATGGCAGGGAATGATATTCCATCTGCAACATATGCAACTGTATATCCGCTTACTATGATTCTTAGAATCTTAGCAGCCCAATTGCTGATTCTGTTTTTCGCAGCTTGACAATTGATTTAACGTTTGCTTGTTTGGGATTTCTATTAATTCCAAATGATTGAATAAAATTATTATAAGGAGCATCTATTTGGATGCTCTTTTTTTATGTGGCTACCCCTCCAAATTGTTTAAATTTACCTTTCTTAATGATTAGCCTTTCTTACAGAAATTGATTTTATGAAATATTCTTCTTTTATCAAACTTAACCTGGTTGCAATGAGTTGTATCATAGCGTCACTTACCAGTCATGCACAAAGCATTAAATCCAGTTATACAATTGAGAACAACAAAGTGATACAGGGGAAATTCATTGCACAAGCTTTAAACGATCAGCAGATCAGTAGCAATTATGAGAGCCCTACAAACCTTTATCAATCTGCCGATATCAGTTTTAAGTTTGCCATCAATGGTAGGGATAATGAAATGGCTTCAGGTCAAGATCACCATTATACAGTTATTGCCATCAATGGTTATGCAGAAACTCCAACTATTGAATTTGGTAAACAATTAAAACAAACTACTGATAAAAAAGAATGGCTTCAGCCAAATACTAAACTAAAAATAAAGTTAGACGGCAGAGAGATTTATAAACAGTTTTCCGAAAAAGGATATTATACCTGTTTCAATGGAACTAAAATTTACAAACAAGACTTTAAAGGTATTTATGTTGCTGGTGGAACACTTCCAATGATCTGGGATTTTGATAACCTGATTCAAAGAGAAGCTTTACAAATGAAAGATCCCGATGGCGACGGAATATTTGAGACAGAACTTATTTTAAATGCCAAACAAGACCAGAAAAAAACGGCAGCTGAATGGAGTTTAACGAAAGATATCAGTGCCTTCCCACAATTTAAATCTGATTTTACACTTGCGAATGCGATCTATAATATGTCGGTCGAAGAAATGATAAAAGCCGTTGAACCTGATAGCACTTTTAGAACTGGTAAAGAATGGGCAGGTGTATGGACAAGAGATATTAGTTATTCCATCATTTTATCGATGGCTTATTTACAACCACAGGTTGCAAAAAATAGCCTTCTCAAAAAAGTAAATAAAAAGAAGCGAATCATTCAAGATACTGGAACAGGTGGTGCATATCCTGCATCAACAGACAGAATGATTTGGGCAGTTGCAGCTTGGGAAGTTTATACTGCCACAGGCGATAAAGACTGGTTAGAACTTGCTTATGAAATAGTCAAAAATAGTATCGATGACGATCTATTGAACTGTTATGATCCTATAACAGGTATGGTAAAAGGAGAATCTTCTTTTCTTGACTGGAGAGAACAAACCTATCCTAAATGGATGCAACCTGCAGATATTTATGAAAGCGAATGTTTAGGTACCAATGCTGTACACTTCCAGGCAAACAAGGTATTGAGCAAGATGGCAAAAGTTTTGAATCATGGAGATGTTGCAACAAAACATGAAGCTATTGCTGATAAAATTAAAACAGGAATCAACAAATGGCTATGGATGCCTGATAAAGGCTACTATGCGCAATTCCTTTATGGTAGAAATAATAAAATAGTTTCTCCTAAATCCGAAGCATTAGGCGAAGCTCTCTGCGTAATATTTGGTATTGCAGATAAACAAAAATCCGCAAGTATTATTGCCAATACACCTCAAACAGAGTTTGGTATTAGCTGTATATATCCTCAGATTCCGAATATACCACCCTATCATAATAATGCTGTATGGCCGTTCGTACAAACATATTGGGCAATCGCTTCAGCAAAGACAGGAAATGCAAATGCCGTGATAGAGTCAATAAAAAGTATCTATCGACCCGCCGCTTTATTTCTAACCAATAAAGAAAACTTCGTGGCAGACAATGGAGATTTTGCTGGCACACAGATCAATAGCAGTAATATGCTTTGGAGCTTATCTGGTAATCTAGCATTGATACACAAGATCATTTTTGGAATTAGTTTCCAGGCCGATAGCATTTCTTTTAAACCTTTTGTGCCATCGCTTTATACAGGCAGTTTAAAATTAAACCATTTCAAATATCGAAATGCATTTTTAGATATTGAATTAGAAGGCACAGGGAATCAAATACAATCTTTTTCAGTTGATGGGAAAACGCAGTCGAATTCAAATTTACCAGCTAGTATTTCAGGTAATCATCGAATTCAAATTAAATTATCTAATCAGCCATTCACTACCAAACCAATCAATAAAACAAGCAACTATACAACAGTTGCAAATCCAATAGCTATCATTGACAAAACTACCATTCAATGGAAAGAAATAGAGGGAGCAGTATCCTACAAAATATTGCTAAACGGGAAAATGGTTGGAACTACAAATGCTAATCACTATCCAATCATTACTAGCAAACTAGGCGAATATCAGGTGATAGCATTGGATAAAAAACAAGTGCCTTCGTTTGCATCAGAACCAATTGCTTTGTATGACAAGAACACAACCATTATCGTTGAAGCCGAACAACAAAATACTGTTTCTAGTTTTAGCTATCAAGGTTTTACTGGAAGTGGATTTGTAGAAACAAGCAAGACCAACAACCCAAGCCTAAGTTTCATGATAGAGATCAAAGAAGATGGAAACTATGCGATAGATTGTAGATATTCAAACGGCAATGGGCCAATCAATACTGAGAACAAATGCGCCATCCGATCTTTAATCATCAATAAAGAATTAAAAGGAACAATTATATTGCCACATAGAGGTACAAAAGAATGGAGTAATTGGGGCTACAGTAATAGTGTAATAACAAATTTAAAAAAGGGGAACTATACTATTCAATTAAGCTTAGAAGATCATAATGAAAATATGAACCAAGTAATCAATCAAGCAATGCTCGATCATATGAGAATCATTAAGCTATAATGATAAGGATCAGGAAATCAAATCATGTCTTCCTGATTCAATATTGCGATCACTAAATCTGCTTCTTTTTTCAAATCGTTGAGACATTGTTCGGCATAGGATTGATTAAAAGAAGTCATTTCTGAAAACTTCAAAGCCAGACTGCTTAAAACCTGCATGCTTGCAGTAAGCGTTGCGCCTTTTAAACGATGCCCTGTTTCTTTTAATTGTTTCAGATCTTTTGTGCCAATTGCTTCTTCTAATTTAAGTATTGATTTAGATAGTTCGATCTGGATCAAACCAATAAACTGTTTCATAACCTCAGCATCTTTACCTATATATCTTTCAGCATTTGATTTATTAAAATGGGCTGCTTTTTCATCAGCATTCATGTTTGCCATCATCGACTCTTTATTTTGTTCATTTACCAAATATTTATTGAAAATAGCTACTAAAGTATCTTCCACAAATGGTTTGGATATAAAATCAGACATCCCTGCATCAATACACTTTTCTTTCTCCCCTTTTAAAGTACCAGCTGTAAGTGCAATAATCGGAACCCTACTCCCTTCAATCATTGCCCTAATCGCAGCAGTAGCCTCATACCCATTTTTAATAGGCATTTGAATATCCATTAAGATCAAATCTGGCATCGCTTCTTGGCATTGAAGAATCGCTTCTTGACCATTTTCCGCTTCTACTATCTCTGCATTGGGTGCAATTCTGTGTAGCACAGTTTTTGCTAGCAACATATTTACGATTCCATCTTCGGCTACAAGGATCCGTAACTTCTGTTCAAAAATAGGGCCGCTGGCTGCTTCATTTTCTATTTTTTCCGAAGTTATTATCAAATTGGAAAGTGTTTTAAAAAGCTCCTGCATTTTAATCGGCTTTACCATTCGAGCATTAACATCCAATTCTTTGCTTAGTCTAATTACTCGCTCTTCATCAGAAGAACTAGACAATAATACAATTGGCAATTCAGCCGAATTAGAAAAATAGTTCTGACGGATTTTTTTAATAGCTTCCATCCCATCCATTACTGGCATTCGATAATCCATCAACACAACATCATATTTGTTATCACTTGCAATTAATTGAATGGCTTCGATACCATTGACGGCTTCATCAGATTGAATCTTTTTCAATAATAACATCTGGCGAAGAATGGTTCTATTGTTATGATTATCGTCTACAATTAATACTCTCTTAATTAAATCGAAATTTTCGTTAATTGTAAACCCAGAAGACTCGGTTTTTAATAAAAGATCAAAATAAAATAAAGAGCCCTTTCTGATCTCACTTTTTACTATTAATCGACTTCCCATCAATGCCAAAATCTTATTACTAATAGTAAGTCCTAATCCAGTGCCGCCATATTTTTTTGTAACAGAACTATCTTCTTGCGTAAATGCATCGAAGATCTTTTCAACTTTATCTGAATGTATACCAACACCTGTATCTCTAACTTCGAATCTAAATTTTATTTCAGGTTTACTAGTATCAGACAGCGCTGAAACCTTTAATTCTATTTCGCCCTTTTCTGTAAACTTAGCTGCATTGCTCAATAAGTTAAACAAGACCTGTTTTAAACGAATCGCATCTGTCCAGATAAACTGAGGCAAATCCGGAGCAATATTCAGCAACATCTCAATATTCTTAGTCTTTAATTGAAAGCTAATAATATCCGCAGCCTGGCTTCCAATTTCGAACAAATCGCATTTTTCATTTTCTAATTCAAGTTTTCCTGCTTCAATTTTTGAGAAGTCAAGAATATCATTGATTACATTTAATAAGGCATTAGCTGACTGACTAACAATGCTCAAATACTGTCTTTGTGTTTCGTCTAATTTAGTTCTCAGGATCAAATCTGTAAAGCCGATAACGCCATTCAATGGTGTGCGAATTTCGTGACTCATATTGGCAAGAAATTCCGACTTTGCCCTGCTGGCTTCTTCTGCCAATTGTTTAGACTGCTTTAATTCTAATTCTTTTAAATACATGGCCGTGATATCTTGTATCACAGAGTAAACATATTCCTCCCCATTCAAACTTTCGTATTTAATGCCGTTCAACAAAACGTTTACATGGTGCCCATCTTTATGAATATATATTTTTTCATACGGACCGTATCTTCCAGTTTTGGTAAGCGACAATCTATGCTTCATTTCATCATCGTCAAAACTTGCAGGCGTAACATCCCAATGATCTAGTTTTCTATATTCCTCTTCGGTATAGCCAATCATTGTAAATAAAGCCTTATTGCCATCAATGAACTTACCATCGTAATGCCTGTTAATGGCAATGCCTACTGGTGAAATATCGAAAAATTCACGATACTTATTTTCGCTATATTCTAGTGCTAATTTTGTTCGTTTCTGAATATCGACATCTTGAATAGTCCCAATTACTCTTTTACAAACGCCTTTTTGTATTTCTGGCTTTCCCAATACTCGCACCCAAAGTTCTTTTCCTTTCCCTGTAACAATTTGCAATTCTAGATCCCATGATTTTCCATTCTCAATGGCATTTCTAAAAGCTTGTCTGATCTGATCCCTGCTATCTCCTTCTTTATAATATTGTAAGCATGATTCAATATCGTAAATCGAATCATCTTTCACATCATAGATATCCTTTGTAATATTTGATATATTTATTTTATTTTCAGCAATACTAATTTCCCATCCCCCTACACGAGCCACTATACTTGTTTGTTCCAATAGCTGTTTAGATTCAATTAGATCATGCTCTAGTTGCATCCGTTCAGTTATATCAATGGAGTTTCCAATAATATAAACATTTCCATCTACATCTTTCTCAAGAATACTGTTGTATAACCAAACTCCAAGTTCCCCACTTTTCCCTACTGTTGTCATTAGGCCAGTTGATTTCCCTTCAGCGTTTATAACTTTCAAATACTTTTCAATTTCTTCCTGAAAGTTAGAGGGCACAATATCGAATAGGGTTTTACCAATTAATTCCTTTGGTGATTCATACCCCAACAATTCAGCACCCGTTTTATTGACCGAAAAAAATTTTCCATCTAGATCATGGGTGCACATTAAACCCTGAGAATTTTCAAAGAATGATGTAAACTTATCTTCACTTACTTTTATTTGATTCTTGCTCCTTGTC
Organism: Bacteroidota bacterium; assembly: GCA_026391125.1. Taxonomy (GTDB): domain Bacteria; phylum Bacteroidota; class Bacteroidia; order Chitinophagales; family Chitinophagaceae; genus Sediminibacterium. The sequence goes on along the minus strand of JAPLEO010000053.1, from coordinate 8,228 downwards.
TCTGAAGTAATATCTCGAGCAATGGCGAAAAGGTTCCCTGTATTTAGCTCCGGAGTTGCCACCCATTGAAGGGTTCGATAGTCTCCCTTGATAGACTTAAATCGATGTGTAAAATTGATAGAATTTGCGCCCCTCGCTAATTTTGCAATTTCTTTTTGAGTAGAAAAAACGTCGTCGGGATGGATCAATTCAAAAAATGAAGTAGATAACAATTGTTTTTCTTCCCATCCAAATATTTTAGAAAATGAAGGGTTCACTTTTTTAAAATAACCATCCAATCCAGCGATACACATTAAATCAATGGAAAGATTAAATAGCCTCTCAAAGTTTTCAAGTTCTTCTTTCTTTCTTCGTTCAACAATCAAGTTCACCACTTCTTCAGCAATTAATGCAAGTGCTTTCTTTTGATTCCCGTCTAATTGTTTAGGAGTCCTATCTATCACACATAGCGTACCTAATGCAAATCCATTGGGGTCTATTAAAGGGCAGCCAGCATAAAATCGAATATTGGGATCACCCGTAACTAAAATATTCTGCGCAAATCTCAGATCCTCTTTTGCATCAGTTACTTCCATTAATTGATCATCTAAAATGGCAAACTGGCAAAATGAAATTTCTTTAACTGTTTCGTCAACACCTAATCCTTTTTTAGATTTAAACCATTGCCTTTTATCATCTAATAATGAGATTAAAGAAATGGGCGTATTACAGATGAGAGAGGCGATTTCAGTGAGGCGATCAAAATCTGCCTCATTGGTAGTATCCATGATATGATAACTCTCCAACGCTTTTTGGCGTTCTGGCTCATTAGACGGATTAAATTTTGCCATATTAAAACAGGTTGGAACAGATCGATCAACAACATAAAATTACTACATTTCTACCCTATTAAAAGTTATGTTTATTCGATCAACTTCACGACTCTTGCTAATTTACCATTCGAGTTAATACCTTCCAGTACTAGTTGTAGTTTTTTACTAGAATCGTTATTGTAAAATTCAATTTTTATCCTTGGACTTCTTTTATTGGTTAAAACATATGGGTTCCAATAAAGTGTGGTTCTGTTATCTGCATCAAAGCTGGCAGTTGGCTTGTCATAACTAGGATTGTAAAACTCTTTAAACACAGAATAACCACCAAGCACAGCATATTCCATCCCTTTACTATTCTCTGCGCCTCTACTGCTTTTACCTTTCTTCGTATAGATTGCGATGGCACCTCCGCTTCCGCCACCAACCGACCCAAAGAAAGGTGGTCTGATCGCTTTTACATAAGCGATATCCGAAATGGGTAGAGAAGTGATCATATCCATTGGTGTACTGATCTCATTTAAAAAGAAATCGGGAGTAGAACCTCTCCAAGAAACAGATGCTTGTGCTCCTGTCCCTGAAATTTGCAATCCGGCAACTTTACCCTGCAAATAACTAATGATATCCATAGCACCCATTGCAGATGGATCATTTGATAGATCAAATGAAGATCCATCAACACCTGAGAACATGCCAGAAGCATACTTCTCATCTAATACTTGTATAGGTGATTTAACTTTCGACTTTACAATTACTTCTTGCAAAGTAGCCGCAGCCATTTGCTTTCTTAGCTTTTCTTGTTCTAAGAGATAGTAATTAAGTTTAGCCCTTGCCATACTATCACTCCAATTGTTTTGAAAAGCATTGCCCGTTGAGATCTTTTTAAATTCTTGTCTCAATAACCCATTTTCAAAATGCACTTGTGTTACATCTGTCAATTTCGCATTCCCATTAAATCCATAAAAGATCCGTGATGTATCATAATAGAAAATAGTCTTGTCTTCAAAACTTCCGTCTTTTAAGATGGGTAAGAACACCATTTTTTTACTACTGTCTTTTCCTGCTATGATCAGGTTCAATAAAAGTTCACTGGTTATTTTAGTAGAAGTGCTACCAAATACCTTGCCAGTGATTTTCATAAAATCCATTTCTTTAGGATAAGTAAGAACTGGCAAAGTGCCTGCTCTCATTTTGTCCCAATCAAATTTTCTCCATCCATTTGTAAGCATTACCAGATCAAGGTGTGCGGCAACACTATCTGCATCACTTGAAAAATAATAGGCAGGATTATTTACTTTACCTCTGATATCGTTACTGAGTAGAAAATCGGAATAAATACTTTGCTGCTCTGGCATTACAATGGAAGCATCTGTAATTGAAACAGACATATTTGCGGCAGAAGTATCCGTTACAATCACTTCAATAACATTCTTACCTCTTTTATTAAGATTGGCAAGTGCCACAGATACCTTCGCATTATACTCATGCAACCTATTATTCACCAGCACAATTCTTTCGGCGATTGGGTACCAATCGCTTGTAAATAAAGAAAACTGTACAATGCCAGTCGACAATTCATCAATCGGCAATCCGGCTTTCTGAACTTGCCTGTCTTCTCCTTTAAAATCAACAGTATATAATATTTGCTGATTTTGATGAACCAATAATTTTAGGCTTTTATAATTCTGAGGCACATCCAATGTTTTTTCAACTTGAACATAGGCCTTTTCATTATCCATGCTAAGCTTCATAATAACTCCCTCTTTTTTGGGAGGCAGGATTGGCGTAATTCCTTTTTGTGCATTTTCATCTATCCAACTCAATGAATATGTTTCACCTAGTACTGGTTTTAATTGAATAATTCCCATTCCATCGTGTGCAACTTTAAGCGTATCAAGGATTTTGTTTTTATCGTTCAACAAAAAGCCTTTGATAAAAACGGGGATGCCAGATCCATTTGTTGCTTTAAAAGCAATTTTGCTATTTAATCCATTCACGAGAACGCCACCTTCGGGGAAAACCTCTACCCTTGTTTTAGGTTTTGGTGCATTCACTTTTTCGGTTGCTCCAGAGTTAATTGGGATATTTTTTTCATATAGGAAAATACTATCATCATTCAACATCCATCTTGTAAATGCTTTAATCTTTAAGTAGTTTCCTTTGTAATTAGCTGGCACATCAAAGCTGCCTTTTGCAGAAGATTGAAACAAAGGAGCCACAGTTTGCTTGATATAATTACCGCTAGTATCGTACCATACAACATATACATTCTTACTCAAAGAAGTATATTCAGACCCAGATAAAACATAGAGTTTATAAAAAATGGTTTCATTAGTATTATAGATAGTTCTATCGAAATGAATATGAATTTTTTCCTTCGGAAATTTATCTTCATAAATATTCAAAACAGAGTCGTAGTACTGAGCTTCCACTTTACTAACAAACAGCGTTAAAAATAACAGTGCTATACTTTTTAATAATAATTTTCTCATCGAAGCTAAATTAACAAATTCCACTATTACAAGTTGTTAAACAAATTGGGATAAAGCAATAAAAAATGCCTCCGTGCATTCGGAGGCATTTCAATATTGTATATATGCTTAAAAAATACTAAAGATTGTTTCAAAACCGACTAATCCGCTTCTTCAATACCAGCATCCACTATTCTACTACCAAAGGATTTCTTCGAGTTGGGATTACGGTTTGCTCATCATCGCTTAAATAAGCCCAGAACTCATATAATGCAAAAATATCTCCTGGAATCTTGGGGGTATTCGGCTCTCCATTGCGTTCATAGGATCCCAATAATTCTCCATTATATTTCAACTCAGATAACTTTTCTTCTAGGCTCAATAACTTAAATTGCTCAATTGTCATAAAACAGGATATTTTTAATGTCTTTCAGGGCGCAATCTAATAAGAAAAACACAAATACATCTGAAAGCTTTTAAAAAATAGCCCCAAAATTATCAAGAGCCTTTTTTGGCTTCATTTACAGCATGATCCACTGCCCTAGCTGTGATGGCCATATAGGTCAACGAAGGGTTTTGGGTAGATGTAGAAGTCATACAGGCTCCGTCAGTTACATACACATTTTTGCATGCGTGCAATTGGTTGAATTCATTCAATAAGGATGTTTTAGGGTCTTTACCCATTCTTACACCACCCATTTCATGAATATCCAATCCTGGTGCAGCTTTCGAGTCGGTGGTTTTAATATTTTTAAATCCAGCTTTGGTATACATTTCGGTCATCTGATCGAGAAAATCCTTCACCATTTTTTCATCATTATCATCATAGGCCACATTCATATCTAATTGTGGCATGCCCCAAGGATCTTTCAAATTGGCGTGTAAACTAACGGCATTCGATTCTTTCGGAATGGTTTCACCCATCATATGAGATCCAACAAACCATGGAGTCAACTCTTTTTTGGCCAATTGATCTTTTAGTGACTTTCCAAATCCGTCCGTATTACGTTTCATATACCTTCCAGATGAAAATCCAGCAGCATATCCGCGTAAAAAATCAGTTTCTTGTTTTTCAACGTTCCTAAATCTTGGTAGATACGCACTTGTTGGAGACCTGCCATCGGTTGTAGAATCCATGAAACCTTCATATTCTGCATTAATTCTTGCACGATAGTTGTGAAATGCTACGTATTTACCTAAAATTCCAGAATCATTTCCCAATCCATTAGGGAAACGATGTGAAGTAGAATTTAAGAGGATCAGATTTGTATTGATGGCACCAGCATTTACAAAAATCACTTTGGCATAATACTCAACCATCTCTTTAGTATTCGTATCCACAACCCTTACGCCGGTGGCAATGCACTTTTGTTCGTCATAAATAATGCTGTGAACTACAGAAAACGGACGCATGGTTAAATTACCCGTTTTAGCAGCCCAAGGTAAGGTTGAAGCATTACTACTGAAATAACCACCAAAAGGGCAACCCCTTTGACAAAGATTTCTATTCTGGCATTGCGCCCTTCCCTGTTCTTGATGGATTGGATTAGGTTTTGTGAGGTGAGCGCATCTGCCATAAATCACATGCCTTCCAGAATAATTTTTTTGAAGTACTTCTTTGAAATAATGGTCTACACAGGTAAGTTCTAAAGCTGGCAAAAATTCACCGTCTGGTAAATGCGCTAAGCCATCCTTATTTCCTGAAATTCCTACAAATTTTTCAACATGACTATACCAAGGTGCAATGTCCTTATATCGGATCGGCCAATCAACTGCAAATCCATCGCGTGCTGGTCCCTCAAAATCAAAATCGCTCCATCTTTGAGTTTGCCTAGCCCACATCAATGATTTGCCCCCAACCTGATACCCTCGGATCCAATCAAATGGTTTGCTTTGCACATAGGGATGTTCATTGTCTTTAACAAAAAAGTGCGCAGCATCTTCCCTAAAAGCATAACACTTGCTGATTATAGGATTTGCCTCCGTAATTTCTAGTGGCATTTGCCCCCTATGTTCAAATTCCCAGGGCATCATATTAGTCGTAGGGTAATCTTTCAGATGTTGTACGTCACGCCCTCTTTCCAAAACAAGGGTTTTCCAACCTTTTTCAGTAAATTCTTTGGCAGCCCAACCTCCGCTGATCCCAGAGCCTATTACAATGGCATCAAAGCTTCTATTTTTGGCAGTTGCTGTATTATTTTCTCCCATAAAAATGTTTCAGTAATGATTAAATGATAATTAGGCTTTAACACAACCATGAAAACGGCCAGGTATTTGTTCGTATACCTGCACTTTCGTCAAATAAAACTCAGAACTAGTATAAGCGTGCAATGCCAAGCCTTTTGATTGACGATAAAACGCAACTAATGAATTTGATTTGTCTTTATTTGATTCAAGATCGGTGACGATCTGAATTCTTTGGTCTTCTGTTAAACGGTTGAAGAACTGACCGAATTTCGTTTGACTAGTCAAATTCAATTCATTGAGTCCTTTCAGAATTTTATCTTGTTCTGATTTCGGACTGCAATCATCCAGCATTTTCCAAGCAAAAAGATCGGCATGCATAGAAGCTGCCCCTGGTGTATCTGTTTCTGGAATGATGGTAGCCAGCAGACTAGCAAATGCTGCCTCTTGTTCTGGACTAACCGTCATATGTTTTAACGGAATACCTGTTTTATGTTTATCTAGTAAACAGGAAGGTGCAAAAGCAGCTGTTGCTGAAACAAAAAGCAGCTGTTTTAATAATGATCTACGATGGATTATCATGGCAAGCAATTGTTCCTACAATTTACGGCCAAAACCCATTCGAAATTTAAATGAGATAAAAAATCGGAATTTTAAGCAAAGATTAAACCCCTTAAGCAATAATGGGTTCAATACTTTTATCGATTGCAGTTAGCAAGCCCTCCACCAAAGTGTCCAATGATTCAGATTTTTCTCTCAAAGTAGTGCGACTACTGAAAATATGATTGGGAAAATACTGAACAAAGAAACTGGAATAGGACTCAAATTCCCAATACACAAAATTCCCCCGCAATAGTCCATTGATACGCTTGCCTTTGATCTCTGCTTGAACCGGGATAGAAAAGAAATTCATAGGTTAATTATTTATTCAAATATAGTTCCATCTAACCCTAGTGGTTTGTAGTACTATTCCCAAAATGTTACCGTGAAAACACCCAATTTTCATATGAATTGCTGTTACATATCATATATCTTTACTATTCAAAACGAAAAAATGAGCACTTATACTGCATCCCGTTTGTCTGATGGAAATAAAGTGTTTCCATGTGTGATTCATATTGATGTATCAGCAGTTACTTTTAAAATCCCTGGTTTATTTAATGGCAAAGAATCAACCATCCCAATGAGTAGGATCTCATCTGTTGATATTGAGACACCACTCTTCGGATATTCTACCATTATTATTGAAACCACGGGAGAAGGCAAGATTCGCGCGCATGGTTTTACTAAATCGGAAGTAAAAGAAATGAAACAAGATATCTTGTCTAAAATACTTTAAGTAGTTATAAAATTGTTTTAGATACTTCGCTTTTAACTGACAGATAATTTTATCCTAGCATCTTTTTAAATAGATGCTACAAATTATGTTCAAAATAAAGCGGTTTATTCAGGTCTGTATTTTTTTGCAGCCCTATTTTTTTTGCAGAGCAGTTACTGCACAGGAACCTTTAAATACCCAATTACAATTTTCGAATGTAGGGAGAAATCCTGCCCTATCTGGGATGGGAGTTTCTGACCTTTGCCTCAATTTCACGTATCAACCACAAAACCAAAATTTCTTAATTCCTTATAAGGCATTACAATTTCAAATGGAAGCTACATTCCATCCAAAAGAAAGTTTGGATAAACTTACTGCAGCAGCACTGATCAAATATGATGTAGCTGGAATCAATCAACTTAAAAGGGCACAATTCTTACCGGTGCTTAATTTTCATAAATCTTTAAGCGATGTTCGTGTTAGCTATTTGAATATGGCATTTATGCCTGGGATATTTAAAACCCAATTCGATCAGACGAGACTTCCGAGCACTAAAAATTTCAATCCCATTCCTTTTAATCCTACCAGTCCTGTACCACAAATAGTGGAGGCAATTAGTAGCTCCTATTTTGATTTCAGCACTGGCATTAGTTTTTACGAAGCATTCAACAACCAAATTTCTTTCTATTTAGGAGCAGCACTTTTCCATTTTAGTCAGAATTCTTTAAAGCAAAATCAAAGCATTTCGAAAATGCCAAGAGAATGGGTCATTAACAGTGGTGTATTTTTAAAAAATGAAGATTATTCACTTCAGTTATTAGGTGATCTACATATCAAACAGTTTGAAAAAACCTTTTATAGTGGATGTATAATAGGATTGCCTATCTCTAAAGATTTATTAAATCAAAGTACTGAAATAAATGTAGGAGCCTATTACAATAATAAGCAGGAATTATCTCCTGTATTCAGCTTGAATCGGTCAGGTTGCATTTTGTCTTTCAGTTATACATTTTTTACAGGCAATGCTAAAGGAATGCCATTATTACCAAATGCATTTGAATGCAATGCTTCAGTTAATATCAATTGCCATAACAGAACAATCGAATCTGAAAAAATGAAGTGTGCGAAAGTATGGTGATCAAATGGCGATTAGTCTTACTTCCTTTTGGCTTTTTCCCAGAGAACAGTTTGACTAGAAGACATATACCTTTTGATCCCCGCAAATACTGCATAATTCATCATGCAGAAATAATAAGGAATAAAAAATAATTTCACTTTGATCGACCTAGCCTGCATGATCCAGCCCAATATTGCAAAACCGTAGAATAATACTTGTCCGGCTAAAATGAGTTGGTACTTCCAATCGCCTTCAAGCATTAAAACAATATACCAGTTTAAAATAAAACAGCCGATCATTAAGAATGGCGTAATTGTCCAACGTAAAAT